>JAUVDD010000046.1 GCA_030595525.1 Puniceicoccales bacterium | reverse complement strand
AGAAAGCGCTGGAAGCAGCCGTTCACCTGTCAGAGCGTTACATCACTTCACGCTTTCTACCGGACAAGGCCATCGATGTATTGGATGAATCCGGCGCACGGGCCCGTATCACTTCCCTGAACCGTCCTCCGGAAATCGAGGAATTGGGTAAGGAGATAGAGGAAGTCTGTGGAAAAAAGGAAGATTCGATCAGCAAGCAGCAGTTTGAAGACGCTGCCAGGTTCCGGGACGAGGAAAAGAAGCTCCGCACACAGCGGGAAGAAATGATCGAGGAGTGGAAGAAGACGCGTGCTGAGACCCGGATTACGGTTGATGAAGAAGACATGCTGCATGTTGTTAGTGCCTGGACCGGAATTCCACTTCGCCGGATGGAGCAGAAGGAATCCGAGAAGCTGTTGAATCTCGAAGCAGAGTTGCAGGAAATGGTCATTGGTCAGGACGACGCTACGATTGCCATCGCCAAGGCGCTGCGCCGGAGTCGTGCCGACTTGAAAGATCCTCGCCGTCCGATTGGTTCATTTTTGTTCATGGGGCCAACGGGTGTTGGCAAGACCCATTTAGCCAAGACCTTGGCTGAAACGATTTTCGGGAACGTGGATGCCATCGTTCAGGTGGACATGTCGGAATACATGGAGAAGTTCTCCGTCAGTCGTCTGATTGGATCGCCTCCTGGATATGTGGGTTATGATGAAGGTGGACAGTTGACCGAGACCGTCCGCCGTAAGCCTTATTGTGTGGTCTTGTTTGATGAAATCGAAAAAACCCACCCGGATGTCGTACAAATCCTTCTCCAGGTCCTGGAAGAAGGCCGATTGACAGACAGCCTTGGGCGCACCGTTGATTTCCGTAATACCATTATCATCATGACCTCCAATGTCGGTGCCCATATTCTGCAGAAGAATCAGGGCCTTGGATTTGGGATGGATGATTACGAGGATACCTTCGAGAAGACGAAGACCAAGATCATGGAAGAGGCCAAGCGGGTCTTTAAACCGGAATTCCTCAATCGTATCAACAGTATCATCGTTTTCCACCAACTGCTCAGGAAACACCTGCGCAAGATCATCGATATCGAGATGCGGGGGATTACCAAGCGACTGGCTGATCGCCACATGTATTTGGAAGTGTCCGATGCGGCGAAGGATTTCCTGATTGAACAGGGATACGATGAAAAGTTTGGTGCCCGACCGCTGCGTCGATCTGTTGAGAACAACCTGGAGGATCCGTTAGCGGAATCGCTTCTGCGAGGGGATCTCAAGGAGAATGAGGTCGTACAGGTGGATGTGACGGAAGATGGAAAGACCCTGACATTTATACAGAAGGCTCCAACCACTGGGGTTTAGAGCCTCCTGCTTTCTAATTTAAAAACACCCTTCCGCAGATGCAGAAGGGTGTTTTTGTTTAAAGACAGATGAAGGAGGAAATTATTTTTCTTCCTTGGTGTTGAGTTTTTCCACCGACTTGGCTTCCAGCTCGCGAGGCATTTCCTCGTAATGGGAGAAAGTCTCAGAGTGGTACCCACGGCCCCCGGTGATGGACCGGAGAGTGGTGCTGTAGCGGTAGAGCTCCATCATTGGGACTTGTGCGTTGATGATCTGGAACTTGCCTTCTGCATCCATTCCTTGGATACGGCCACGACGACCAGAGATATCACCCATGACATCACCCAAGAAGTCTTCCGGAACCTTGATCTCGATATTCATGATGGGCTCCAGCAAGCAGGGGGTCGCATCCTTGAATGCCTGAAGGAAAGCTCCCTTACCGGCAATTTGGAAAGCGATGTCCTTGGAATCAACCGGGTGCATCTTGCCATCGTAGAAGTTGATCTTCACATCGGTGACATGGCAACCGGCTAGGATACCTTCCTTACAAGCAGACTGAACACCCTTTTCAACGGAAGGAACAAAGACACGGTCAACATTTTGGCCAACGAGAGAATGTGAGAAATCGATTCCGGAATCGCGGGGGAGCGGCTCTATCCGCATCCAGACCTCACCAAACTGCCCGGCACCACCACTTTGTTTCTTGTGGCGGTACTTGGATTCAGCCTTCTTGCGGATGGTTTCCCGGAAGGGAATCTTTGGTTCCTTAATAAGGATGTCCACATTGAACCGCCTCTTTAGGCGACCCTTGATCACTTCCAAGTGCAATTCACCCTGACCAGACATGACCAGATCGCCTGTTTCACTATTGTTGACATAAAGGAAGGTCGGATCCTCTTCGTGAAGGGTCGAGAGACCTTCGGCCAGTTTGTCTTCGTCACCTTTTGCAGCGATTTCCAATGCGCCGTGAATATTCGGCTTTGGATATACAACAGCAGGCAGTTTCACTTTACGATCTGGGCTGGAAAGCGTGTTGCCGGTGTGGGTGTCTTTCAACTTAACCATCACGCCGATATCACCCGCACTGATTTTATCAATGGATTCGCGCTCGTGTCCCTGCAAAGTGTAGAGCTGGCCGGTTTTTTCCGGACAATCCCTATCGGTATTATACAGCTCCATTCCATGCTTGATTTCGCCGGAGTAATTACGGCAGAAGGAAAGTTCCCCCACGTGAGGTTCACTGATTGTCTTGAAGATGTAGCAGGAAGCCTGTTTGTCGGTCAGGGAAATCTCACATTCAGCCCCACTCTCATCCAGTGCTGAGACAGTCTTTCGGTCAACAGGGCTGCTACCGTACTTGGCGATGAAGTCCATGACTCGGGCCACTCCGACATTGTGAGTTGAGGAGGCGACGAATACCGGAATGAAGCTTTCTGCCTGAATTGCAGCATGCACACCAGCACGGAGTTGGTCTTCGCTCAGGCTGCCCTGTTCGAAGAATGTCTCCAACAGGTTGTCGTCAGACTCGGCTACGTACTCAATCAGTTCCCGGTGAAGGGCTTGAACGCGCTCCAATGCATCACCTTCGGCAGGCTTTTCAGTATATTTCCCTGAACCGTCGGTTGAATAATCAATTTCCTCAGTGCGCATGACATCGAGAACCTTATCAAATCCTGGACCGGCATTAATTGGCAGGGTCATGGGAAGAACCGTTTTGCCAAAGTGAGCTTTGAGGTCTTTCAGGATCTCATCAAAATCGACGTTTTCCCTATCGGCGCCATTGACGACGATCATCTTCGGGATGCCATACTGAGTGGCGTATTCCCAGACCTGATCGGTCCCTAACTCGGCTCCACTGGCGGCATTGACTACCACCAAAGCAAAATCGCCAACTCTAAGAGCACCTAGACCTTCACTGATGAAGTCGAGGTATCCGGGAGTGTCGATGATGTTGAATTTCCGATCATCCCATTCGCAGTGAAGCAAGGAGGCGTGGACAGAAATCTGCCTTTCCTTTTCGCTGGCATGGTAGTCGGAGACCGTGGTTCCGGCATCGATTGAGCCAAGGCGCTGGATATTGCCCGCGCAGCGCAACATGGCTTCCGTTAACATTGTTTTGCCAGCGGCCTGATGGCCCACAACGGCAAAGTTTCTTATGTTGTCGGGGGTATAGATTTTCATGAAATTATCTAGAACGTATAAAGACTAAGTGCGCCACTTACGGCACAGGACCGAACCATACTACTGACCTGTTTCTTGCCAAGACGAAAAAGTCAGGAATTCACAACATTTTTCTATTCTTCTTCGACTGGATTACTGAGCGAGCCAATGCTCTCGATTTCTACGGAATAAACATCACCTGATTGGAGAAAACGAGGCGGTTTTCGAGCAGCTCCAACACCTGATGGCGTACCGGTCAGAATCAAGGTGCCTGCCGGTAGGGTCGTGCTTCCGCTGAGAAAAGCGATTAGCTCGGGAATCGAGAAAATCAAATCGGAGGAGTTTCCATCCTGCATCAATTCGCCATTCAGGAATCCTTGTACCCTCAGATTTCCCGGTTCCGGAATTACATCAGCGGTGACAAGGTACGGCCCGATCGGGCAAAATGTATCAAATCCCTTTCCACGGCAGAATTGACCACCGCCCCATTCCTTTTGCCAATCCCTGGCGCTGACATCATTGGCCGCGGTGTAACCAAGAACATTTTCCAGAGCAGACTCGACTGGCACGTTTCGACAGGTTTTTCCGATGACCAAAGCCAGTTCCGCTTCAAAGTCCACTTTATCGCTGCGCAGGTGCCGAGGGAGCAGGATTGGCTTATCCGGGTCCAATAATGTGTGTGGCATCTTGATAAAAAAGACCGGCCGCTCTGGCAAATCGCCACCTAGTTCCAGCGCGTGAGCCTTGTAATTCTGGGCGATACAGACGATCAGGGGAGGTGTGACCGGCGTCAGGCGTTCGCGGATTGGCATCCGTTGATTGGTTACTTCAAATGCCCCGAAAATATCGCCTTCAATTAAGTAACCCTCGTTGGCTTCGGTTTCTGACAAATGGATGATGCAACCAGATTCATCTCGAGTACGGGTGATTTTCATATGGTAGAACGGGGTTGATTGTAAAAATATCCTCGACAAAAGGAGTTCTAATGAACTATAGGCTAGAGGTTTACGGATTTACCAAATCCGGGAACCAGTAATACATTACGCATGAGAAAGAAAATCATTTCACCACGAAAATTCGTCAAGCCGTCATTCGCATATCTTATCGAGAAGAAACGCGACGGTGGTGAATTCACACAAGAGGAAATCCGCTACATTGTGGACTCCATAATCGACAAGGTAATGCCACCGCATCAACTGGCGGCTTTATGCACAGTCATATACTTTCAGGGCATGAGTGCCCAGGAAACAGCTGTATTGTCAGAAGAGATGATGCTTTCAGGAGAGGTTATCGACCTTTCCCGACTGACTCGTCCGAAGATTGACAAGTACTCAACCGGTGGTGTTGGAGACAAGACCACTCTGGTTTTGGTGCCTCTGGCTGCAGCTTGTGGCGTGATTATGCCGAACATGAACGGCGTAGACGAGGAATTTGTCATCAGCACACTTGATAAGCTGAGTGCGATTCCCGGATACAATCCGAAAATGGATCTGGAGAAGTTTGTCCTTCAGTTGAAGGAAGTCGGCTGCGCAATTACCGAGCAGTCCACAGAGATCGCACCGGTTGATGAAATCATTTATAAAATGCGTCAACAGACTGCGACCATTCCGAGCCTGCCGTTGATTACCGGTTCAGTCCTGAGTCGCAAATTGGCACAAGGATCTGAAGGTCTGGTTGTCGACGTTAAATGGGGTAACGGATCGTTCATTCGTGATGTTGAGCAAGCACGTCAGTTGGCTCGTTCAATCACTCGCGTAGGCCGCTCGATGAAACGCCGCTGCGTCGCATTGGTAACCGATATGAACCAACCTCTCGGCGATACAGTCGGAACAGGACTGGAATTGCAGGAAGCCATCCGCTTGCTTAAGGGTGAGGGACCGGAAGACTTGCAGGAACTGGTTCTTAAGCTGGGAATGGAAATTGTCCGTCTGGCTGGAGTCGCTGGATCAACATTGTCTGCCAAACAAACAGTACAGCGTGCGTTGACCGAAGGAACTGCATTTGAGAAATTCAAGGATATGGTGGCTGCCCAGGGCGGCAAGACCGCATGTCTTGATGATCTCGATAAGTTCCCGAAAGCTAAGTACGTACGAAAGCTGCCTGCACCGAAGCGTGGTTATGTCCATACGATCAATGCTGGGATGATTGCCCGTGGTGTTCAATTGCTCGGTCTGGCAACCGGTAAATCCAAGAAGCTGGATCCTGCAGTTGGTGTATCGGAAATCAAAAAGGTGGGTACACAGGTCAAGCAGGGTGAGCCGTTGATGATGATTCATTATAACGATGAATCCAAACTCGACAGCGCACTAGAATACCTGAAGGCCGCTTACCGTTTGGCACCAAAGCGTCCAAACACCCCGAGCCTGATTGTCGAGCGGGTTGCTTAATAAATATTTTTCACATCTGTGAAACAGACGACAGGCACTTTGCCTGTCGTTTTTTTTGCCTTGGAGTGCGCCGACACGTCGGCGCTTTAAAAGCGGTAGCATGCTCCCGCAGTCCATAGTGTAGGACTAAAGCTTCTGTGCCAGGTCGATGGCCTTAAGCATGCCAGCGGCCTTGTTGAGGGTTTCCTGATACTCAGCATCGGGTTTAGAATCGGCAACCAATCCAGCGCCGCTTTGGACGTAGATCTTCTCGTCCTTGATGGTTGCCGTGCGGATGGTGATACAGGAATCCAGATTGCCATCGTAGGAGAAATAGCAAACCGCTCCGGCGTAGGGACCGCGTTGATCCTGTTCCTGTTCTGCAATGATCTGCATAGCCCGGATCTTTGGTGCTCCACTGACTGTACCAGCGGGGAAAGTTGCGCGCATCAGATCATATGCATTCTGTTTGCCGCTTAAGTGACCTTCCACTTGCGAGACAATGTGCATGACGTGGGAATACCGTTCAACGACCATGTATTCGGGAACCTTGACCGATCCGTAATCACAGACACGCCCTAAATCGTTGCGGGCCAGATCAACCAGCATCAAGTGCTCGGCACGTTCCTTTTCGTCGGCGAGAAGTTCCTTCTCATTGGCCAGATCTTCCTCGGTGGTTTTTCCTCGTGGTCGGGTCCCCGCGATGGGGCGCACTTCCGCCAGTCCATCGGTCAGGCGCACATGTACTTCTGGTGAAGCACTGACCAAGGAGTAGGGTCCGGCATCGAAAAGGACCATGTAGGGGGAAGGATTAACTGTTCGCAGAACCCGGTATAAATCGAGTGGCGAGCGCTTGAACTCCTTTACAAAACGTTGACTGCCAACTACTTGTATAACATCTCCCGCACGGATGTACTCCTTGCAATCGTTGACCATTGTTTCAAAACGTTCCTTCGTGAAATTTCCTTCAGGCACCTCAATGTTGCCCGAAGTCGGGATGGGGACGGTAGGAATCTCCCGGCCTCTTCTCAGGCAACCTGCCAGATAATGAATCGCTTGGATAGTGTCGTCGTAAATTTCATCGGCCTTTTCCGGGTCCTCGACATGGGCGTTGACCAGCAAGCGTACAGTTTGCCGGGCACGATCAAAAATTACCAACGTATCGGTGATCAGAAAGTGGGCGATGGGCATTTTGAGCACATCATTCTCCGCCATGGGAACGGTTGGTTCCACACAATGAATATACTCGTAGCTGAGATATCCAACTGCTCCACCAATAAATCGTGGCATGTCCGGCAAGTGTACCGGATTGTATTGTGCCATTTCTTCCTGAAGGACCTCTAGTGGATCATCGGGGCAGGGGATTCTTTCCTCCCTGCCATCTCGATAGCGAATGATAACATCACCACCAAGGTGCATTTCCATGGTTTTTCTGGGCTGCACGCCGATAAACGAGTACCGGTTGAGGGTAGCTCCACCTTCAATCGATTCGAGCAAGTAGGCTGGTTCGCCAGATTCCTTTAATTTTGAATAGACCGATACAGGTGTTTCGAAATCAGCCATCAGATCCATGTAAACAGGGATCAAATTCCCGTTGTGGGCATGACTTTGGAATTCGGTTCGACTGGGAAATATCTTCATGGATCAGAAATGCTATTCAACTGTGACACTTTTGGCCAGGTTGCGTGGCTTATCCACATCGCATTTCCTTTCCACGGCTATATAATAGGAAAGGAGCTGCATGGGGATGGACACCAGTGGGGCATGATTGACTTCGTGGGTTTCCGGCAGCTGGATGACTTCATCCGCCAAGTCTTCAGGGAAGTCTTTCCCTGCATCGGTAATAGCGATTACCGGACCCTTTCTGGCCCTGATTTCTTGAATGTTGGCCAGTGATTTCTTGAAAATTTCCCCCTTCAAAGCAATTGCCACTGTCGGACAATCCGGACTGATGAGAGCGATCGGACCGTGCTTCATTTCAGCAGAAGGATAGCCCTCCGCATGAATGTAGGAGATTTCCTTGAGCTTCAGGGCACCTTCCAGTGCAATTGGAAACATCATTTGACGGCCCAGGAAGAGGAAATCGTCGTGATGCGCATACTTTTTGGCAATCTCAGCGATCTGGTCAGCGCGGGAAAGGGCTTGCGCAATCAACCCGGGCGCTGCTTTCAATGCCTTTGCGATTTCCTTGCCATCGGTGAAACTCATGTCCCGCATCCGCGCAAAGTAGAGACTCAGCATGGCCGCTATATGACACTGTGAAGAAAAGGCCTTGGTTGATGCGACACCGATTTCAGGACCACTGTGCTGGAAAACCCCGCCATCATTTTCCCGGGCAATTGTTGAACCAACTACATTTGTAATTCCTAAAACCCGGTAACCTTTGCGCTGCGCTTCACGTTGTGCCTCGAGGGTGTCGATTGTTTCACCACTCTGGCTGATAGTAAATACGAGGGTGTTTTTATCCAACGGAGAATTCCGATATCGGAATTCACTGGCATACTCGACCTCAACCGGGATACGGGCATACTTTTCGATTAAGTATTCCGCGATCAAACAGGCATGCCATGCTGTCCCGCATCCGAGGAACAAAATCCGATCAATTTGACGAAGTTCGCGAGGAGCAATATTCAAACCACCAAACTGCGCCGTACTGTTGTCCTGACTGAAGCGTCCGCGCATGGAATTCTCAATTGCCATGGGTTGCTCAAAAATCTCCTTGAGCATAAAATGCGGATAACTGCCCATTTCCGCATCTTCAATATCCCAGCTAATGGTATCAATGGTCGGTGAAATGGCCACATCGTCCATAGTCGTGATGAAGAAATCCGTACCGGAAACGGTGGCAACCTGACCGTCATCCAGATAAACAACACTCTTGGTACGTCCTGCGAATGCGGTGACATCCGATGCGAGGAAATTCTCTTCGTCACCGACACCGATTACCAGCGGACTGCCTTTTCTGGCTCCGATAATCAGGTCCGGGAGATCGACACAAGTCATTATAATTCCGTAGGTACCCTCTACTTGGGATAATGCACCCCGTAGGGCTTTCAATAATGCCACATCAGCGGTTGCGTGGTTTTGCTTCAGCTCTGCGTCATAGAGGAACGCGATCAGGTTCAACAGAACTTCGGAATCCGTTTCACTCGTAAAGGACACGCCTTTCGCTTCCAGTTCACGCTTGATGAGTGCGAAATTCTCAATGACTCCGTTGTGAGCCATGGAAAGTTTGTTATCCCAGGAAATATGCGGGTGGGCATTTTCATCGGATACACCACCATGAGTAGCCCAACGAGTGTGGGAGATCCCGGCTTGTCCGGAGTGGTCGTGTTTGAGGGTCTCTTTGCGGAGGTTTTCCACTCTTCCGGTCTTTTTTAAAATCTGGAATTGATCTTTATTCCATAGACAAATCCCAGCTGAGTCGTAACCTCTGTATTCAAGGCGCCGGAGCCCGTCCAGCAGGATTGGCGATGCTTCATGTTTACAAATGTATCCAACAATACCACACATAATTAGGTTGCATAACATAGCCAGGCGAACCATATAGCAAGCACAGAACCGAAACCTCCAAAGGATCTATTATTCAATGAAATCGAAAGTCGTTTGTGTCATTATGGGAGGAGGACGTGGAACACGTCTGCACCCGCTAACTTCAGAACGTTGCAAACCAGCGGTTCCACTTGCCGGAAAATATCGGCTGGTGGATATTCCGATCAGTAATTGCCTGAATTCCAACCTGAATCAGATTGTTGTACTGACGCAATTTAACACGGCATCACTGCATCGTCACATTCAGGACACCTACAAGTTTGATCCATTTGGTGGAGGATATGTGGATATC
>JAUVDD010000265.1 GCA_030595525.1 Puniceicoccales bacterium | reverse complement strand
CAGAGCTGTCCGGCTTCGATTCCATCCTACTTGGTGCGATTGGTCACCCGGACGTAAAACCGGGGATTTTGGAAAAAGGGATTTTATTGCGCCTCCGGTTCGACCTGGACCAGTACATCAATCTGCGCCCCGTAAAGCTGTTCCCGGGTGTTGAAACACCGCTGAAGGGCAAGGGACCCGAGCATATCGACTATGTAGTGATTCGTGAAAACACGGGTGACGTCTATGCAGGTGCAGGTGGCGTGACGATGAAGGGCACACCTCAGGAAGTTGCCGTGCAGACTGGTGTCTACAACCGGTTCCAGGTAGATCGTTGCCTGAAGTTTGCCTTTGAATACACGCAAAAGCGGAACAAGAAGAATACTTTGGCATTGTGTGGTAAAACCAATGTCATGACCTATATGTACGATCTTTGGGAACGGGCTTTCCATGAGATGGGCGACAAGGAATATTCTGAGATCAACCGGGATTACTATCATGTGGATGCTACTTGCATGTGGATGGTGAAGAATCCTGAATGGTTCGATGTGATTGTTACTGGCAACATGTTCGGGGACATCATCACCGATCTGGGCGCAATCACACAGGGCGGAATGGGGATCGCTGCAGGCGGAAACATTAATCCTGAAGGAGTTTCCATGTTTGAGCCGATCGGTGGTTCTGCTCCAAAGTATACCGGTCAAGGTGTCATCAATCCATTGGCCGCAGTTTGCTCCGGACAGATGATGCTTGAGATCCTCGGTGAAGATGCTGCAGCGAAAGACATTGAGCGCTCGGTCATGGATGTTACCGCCAACAAGCTAAAGAGCTTGTCTGCTGGAGG
This sequence comes from Puniceicoccales bacterium, assembly GCA_030595525.1. Taxonomy (GTDB): domain Bacteria; phylum Verrucomicrobiota; class Verrucomicrobiia; order Opitutales; family Oceanipulchritudinaceae; genus Oceanipulchritudo. The sequence goes on along the minus strand of JAUVDD010000265.1, from coordinate 2,677 downwards.
TATGGGATACTCCACCGCCGAAGTGGGCGATCTCGTGGCAGCTGGGCTTTAGCATTGGGCTTTTGCCGAGCTCATCTAGTCCGGGTATTCCGCCACCGATCCACTGCACTTTTTGTATCAGCAGGTAAAGGTCATTGAGTGCATGCCGGATCAACTCATCGCCGCCATTATTAACTCTTTGTTCAAGCTATACGAAGGGATGCCAGATGTGTGCACACACCTGTAAACTATGTCTTCGATCTTCACTCGCCGAGCCGTCCGCTTCGGCGGCGGCAATCGGATATCCACTACTTCACAATCCCGGCAGTGATCCATTTCCAGTCGTCGGTACAGAAGGGGGTGACGGGGAGGCCGTTGCGGTCGTAAAGGTTGACGCGTGGATTCTGTGCCCAGCCGTAACGGACGGCTACGGGCTCAATGACTCCTTCGTTCCAGACTTCGACTGTGTTTTGGTCGATAATCCTGGCCTCAGCCCAGACGAATTCCTTGTCGGCTCCGGCAATGCTGAATCCGATGATTTTATGCGTGTCGAAACCCCAGAGTCCGCCTTCGCTGACGTGATCAAACGTGATGCGGATCTTATTCTCGGCTACTTCCATCGATTTGTATCGAGGGCTTTGATACGCGATATCGTATCCGTAATCACGGGCGAGCGGCCAACGAGCGAGTCGACTCGCTACGGTACGCTTATCGCGCGGATGGATGTCGCGGCCTTCGCCAATGTCGATGATGACGGCTTGTCCTGAGTTTGAAAGGATATCCATGGAACGTGTTTGAGTGTCGCGTAGCTCTGCCCAGGAGTTGTCGCCAGGATTGTCGACTTCGGATCCGAAATCAGCGAGCTGGACCCAATAGAAAGGGAAGTCGCCTTGCTGCCACGTGTTTCGCCATGCATTGACCATAAGCGGGAAGAGATGGAGGTACTGTTCCGCTCTACTGGCGTTTGATTCTCCCTGGTACCAGATTACGCCCTTGATACCGTATCCCGCCAGTGGATGCACCATACCGTTGTAGATATTGGAGGGGCGGAGTTGACCGGTGACGGGATGTTGGGTTTTGCCCCAATCCATAGGCGGATCTTTGGCCCCGGATGCGCCCCATTCTTTGTAGCGTCTTTTGTAGTCCTCATGCGCTGCTTCGTCGAAGTTTGCGACTCGGTCGTCCCAGATCTCCAGCATTTCTGCGTAGCGGTCATCGGCTTCTAGTGTTTCTCTGGGAACCCAGGCTTCTGCGCTGGATCCGCCCCACGAGTTGTCGATCAAGCCGATGGGGACATTGAGCGCCGCGTTGAGGATCTGGCCGTAGTAGTAGCCAACTGCAGAGAAATGGGGAACGGTTTCAGGGGAACAGATTTGCCAAGTCCCTTCGATGTCATCTTGCGGAACATCGGTGCCGTGCAGTTGGACTGATAGCAGTCGGATCTCCGGATGGTTGGCAGAGGCTATTTCGACTTCGGCTCCATAGGAGTCCTTGACTGACAACTGCATGTTCGACTGGCCTGAGCAGAACCAGACTTCACCAACGAGAACGTCCTCTATTTGTAGGCGGTTGCTTCCCCTTATCTTGATTGTGTGTGGACCGCCAGCAGGCAAAGAAGGGAGCTTGGCTCGCCATTTTCCGTCTTTGTCAGATCTTGTGGATACTTTTTCTGACGCAATTGAAATGGTGATTTTCTCGTTTGCGTTCGCGGTGCCCCAGATCGGATTCTCCTGATTGCGCTGGAGAACCATATGGTCGGTGAAGATGTTGGGTAGCGTGACTTCGGCGACTGCAACAGTCGAAATGAGGGCGATGAGGGCAGAAAGAATTGATTTCATAGAGTATGTATTCGGATTGGGGGATGTAATTCGAATACCCTACTTTCACGGAGTGACAAAGGTTTTTTTGACTCCTGTTGATAGACTATTTACCTATCCCCCAACAACACACACGATAGTTACTTCAACTTTTGAAGAAATAACCAATCCCAGACATTAGGAGTTGGATCACATTTTTTGCTGCTCAAAAGTGTAACATGCCCATTCTCATCTCCTTTATAGTAGAAGGCATAGCTGCTGGCATTGTGCTTAACATCTTTGAGAACGGTGAATTTCATGTTTCCTCCCACTGCCTTGATGGCATCGAAGATCTCTTGAGAGAAGCTGAAGGGTACCGTGGGATCGGAATCCCCATGAAATGCCCAAATTGGGATATTTTTGAACCGTGTTTTATCTTTCCATGGAGCAAGTCCACCCGCAGAAGGGATGGCGGCAGCAAATCTTTCTGGAGCAGACCAGATGGCATTCCATGAACCTGCTCCACCCATCGAATGTCCCATCACATAAATGCGTTTCATATCAACACTGTAATCTCGACTGATCTTATCCACCAACAGGAAAGCCATGGACAGACTAGCAGTGGAGACCGTATCCGTGGTGTAGCGATCTGAATCGAAGCGGGCTTTCCATACCGGACCAAAACCTGCGATTTCATCCGGGGATAACTCTGGAGATCGTTCGTTGAATATCGACCAGGAATCCCAAGACTGAGGGGCAACCACAATACAAGGATACTTATTGCGCCAGACTGAATCTACGAAGACTTCTGTCCAATTCCGCATATGGCTCTCGTTGTCATCCCCTATCCCAACTCTTCCGTGCAAATTAAGAATCAATGGATACTTCTTACTTGAGTCGTA
>JAUVDD010000362.1 GCA_030595525.1 Puniceicoccales bacterium | reverse complement strand
ACACCCGGTTCTGACTGGCGCAATTACGTAACCAGGGAAAACCTGAGGAAACAGCAGCAGCTTTGGGATGAATCCCGACGACTGTATGGGGATAAGAGCCGGTTCAACGAGAATAATCGCCCTGCGGCAATGTCCTACGAGATTGCTCCTGACGAGCTGGCCGGACAGTACACCGACAGTCATGGGACAGCGATCGCCGTTGAGAAAATCCGTGAATTGAAGGACAAACCCTTTTTCCTGGCGATGGGATACCGTCGGCCCCATTTACCTTTCAACGCACCAAAGAAGTACTTTGATCAATATCCTTTGGAGGACATTGAGCTGCCGGACAATATGTTCGATTCAAAGGGTTCCTCCCCATTCGCAGGAATGAACTCATTTGAATTGCGGGCCTATTCCGATATACCGGAGGAAGGTCCAGCAGTGGGGACTGAGTTGAAGGCGAAACAATTGCTACGTGCCTATTATGCCAGCGTGGCTTATGTGGATGATCTGATTGGGCAATTACTCGATGAGCTCGAAAATCAGGGGATCCGTGATAAGACGATTATCGTTCTTTTCGGAGACCATGGATTCAAGCTGGGTGAACATGATGAGTGGGGAAAGCACACGAATTTTGAAATTGATGTACGATCACCTCTAATTATTTCCGTTCCATGCCAGGAAAAGGGGCACACCACCGATGCGCTGGTGGAATTTGTGGATATTTACCCGACCCTGGTGGAGCTGTGCGGATTGCCTATCCCAGATCATTTGGAGGGTAAAAGCCTTATTCCTGTCCTGGAAAATGAGAATACCGATCACCGGGAGTTTGCCATCAGTCGATACCCACGGGATGAGAACATCCTGGGACACAGTATTAAGCTGGATGATTACCGATATACTCAATGGGTGGATCAGAAAAGTGGGGAAATTGTTGGCCAGGAACTCTTTGATCATCAAGTGGATCCAGATGAAAATGCGAATGTTGCGAATCAGAAAAAGCACGCTGATCTAGTCAAGCATTGCCGGATGCTGATCAAAGAGAAACTGGAAACCATTGAAGAAGGTCGTTAAAGTGCGTAAATGTCTCCAGCTAATCATTGAAGTATTTATTAAAATTCCAATACAATCGCTTATGCGAATCTGGTTGGCGCACATCTCATTGATTCTTACACAAGTAATATGCATCGCTTCCAGTCCCCCGAATGTGGTGCTGATCAATGTGGATGACCAGGGCTATGGCGATTTGGGATGCACAGGTAACGAGTTGATCCAAACTCCCCACATTGATCAATTGTATGCTGAGTCTGTTCACTTTACCAACTACCATGTGAATTCGGTTTGTTCACCATCGCGGGCTGCTCTCATGTCCGGACAAAATGCTGCCAGGGTGGGGGTGTGGCACACGCTTGGTGGGAAAGAGATCATGCGAGCCGATGTCACCTTGATGCCCGAGTATTTTCGTCGTGCTGGCTATGCCACGATGATGGTCGGAAAATGGCACAATGGGGACAATTACCCCTTCCGCCCGGAAGATCGTGGATTCGAAAAGGTCTATCGAATTGGTGGTGGGAGTCCCGGACAGGTACCGGATTATTGGGGTAACGGAATTTTCGATACACATTATTGGAATGGTCGATCGTGGCAGTCCAGTGATGGATTTTGCACGGATGTACAATTTGATGCCTCAATGGATTATATTCGCGAAAATAAGAATAAGCCGTTTTTCCTGTATCTGGCCACAACAGCAGTACACTCGCCGGTAGGCGCACCCGATGCATACCTTGATCTGTACCCGCAGTTGGAGAAGAGGGTGAGAGCGTTTTATGCGATGGTCACTAATCTGGATACCAATGTTGGTCGGTTGCGCACATTTCTTGAGCAGGAAGGAATTAGCGATAATACAATCTTTATCTATACTACCGACAATGGATCTGCCTGCGACAAGAATAACCAATACAACTTGTTCAATGGAAACATGAGCGGGAAAAAGGGAAGTACATATGATGGTGGGCACCGGGTGCCGCTCTTTATTCATTGGCCTGCTGCTGGGATTGATTCACCACAAGATATTGGGGAACTTGTCGCACATTACGACCTGCTACCCACTTTTGCCGATGCCTGTGGATTTGATTTGCCTGCCGATGCTGAACTGGATGGCCAGAGTCTTTTGCCGTTGTTGAAAGGGAAGACCGGTGCATTCGATAACCGAGTTGTGATTGTGGAATCCAAAGTCAATAAACGCAACGTCCCATACACTTCATCTGCTATCTTGAAGGGGCCTTGGCGCCTGATAAATAACGGCCGGGAACTGTATGATGTTCAATCAGATCCCTTGCAGGAACTGGATGTGTCAAAGGAGCATCCAGAGCTCATAGAGTCTTTGCGTGAATCCTACGATTCCTGGTATGAATCGGTCTCGCCGAGGTTTGATGATGAGGTTCGGGTGATCATTGGTACACCAAATCTGGCGAATGAACTCCTGAACTGCATGGATGTATGTGCACGGGAAGGCGAAAGTAATGGCAAACAGGTATGGAACCAGGGCGGTGTTTCAAATGGCTCGATGTATCAGGGAATATGGAAGCTTAAGGTCGCTACCGCCGGAGAGTATACGTTCAAGTTAAGACGCTTTCCTCCAGAATCCGGATTGGCTTTCGATGCTGTGCCACATAAGGGAAAAAAGGTCCTCTTCAGTGAAGCACAGTTTAAGGCTGGCCCGCACGGTTTGAAGAAGGCTGTGAATATGTCCGCCGAGTCGGTGGATTTCACAGTTGTTCTGGAAACCGGTCCGCTGGATCTGGATGCCTGTCTGATTGACTCAAAGGGCCAGGCAACTTCAGCATACTACATCGAAGTGCAGAGGAATTGATCGGACAACAAACTTTCA
>JAUVDD010000017.1 GCA_030595525.1 Puniceicoccales bacterium | reverse complement strand
AAGCCACTTTAAGGAGTATCTGAAAGAATCGCACGAACGGATCCGCAAGTACCACAAAAAGGGAGGAAGCGGTCTGCGGGTGGTTCAGTATAGATCCATTGCGTTGGATGTTTTGATCCGTTACCTCTATGAATTTGCCTGTCAGAAGGTTCGGGAAAAACATGGAACTTTATGCTCCGGGGTCTCCCTCCTGGCCATGGGCGGATATGGCCGGGCTGAACTCTGTCCATTCAGTGACGTGGACCTGATGTTCCTTTATCCAAACAAGGTGCGTTCTCCACAATTTCCCGAAATGCAGCGCCTGTTTAACGACAGTATCCTCTACATGCTCTGGGATTTGAACCTGAAAGTCGGTCACAGTACACGGAGTATCAAGGAAGCCCTGGAGGAGGCAGCAGAGGATGAGCAAAGTAAAAACGCCATGCTGGAATCCCGGCTGATCTGCGGGGATGAAAAACTCTACAAGCTGTTCCAGAAGGACTATAGCCGCTTTATAAGGAAAGATAACGTGGAGATCTATCTGCGGGACCGCTTGAAGGATCAAAACGAGCGGCGCACTAAGCATGGCAACACGGTTTTTCTTCAAGAACCGGAGATAAAAAACGGTGTTGGCGGCCTGAGGGACTATCAGAATATGATCTGGATGACCCGTTTGCAGTACAACGGCAAAGATCTGGATCATCTGGTTGAACTGAAATTGCTGAGAAAAAAGGAACTTGTCGGACTCCGAGGTGCATATGATTTCCTGCTTCGGGTACGAAATGAACTGCATTTCCAAGTAAAAAGGGCGACCGATCTACTGGATATAGATCGCCAACCGAAAGTCGCCTGGGGACTGGGTTACCACCAAAAAAAGATTTTTCCACGGGTGGAGAAATTCATGCGGGATTATTATTCCGCCACGTTCAAAATTTACCACCTGTCCTGTTATTTGGAAAAACGGTTGTCCTTAAACGCCCAGACAAGCATCTCATTTTCCTCGGTTATTCGCTCCAGACGCTTAGGCAAAACTGAACGCTTTGACGGATTTCTTGTGCAAGACAACACCCTCATGTCTGGCAATACGAAAGTGTTCAAGGAAGATCCGCTTCGCTTGATTCGCGTCTTCCGCCACCTGCAATCAAGGGATCTGGAATTAGACTTCGATTTGGAACGCCTGATCGTCGAAAATCTTGATTTAATCGACGATAAGGTAGTCAATTCGAAAGAAGCCAACCGCTCATTCCGCTCGATCCTTCAATCCAAGGGTAACGTCTATCCCGCTTTGAATTTGATGAACATCACAGGCGTCCTGCCGCGTTTTATGCCGGAATGGGCGGGATTACACTGTCTGGTACAACATGAGTATTATCACCGGTACTCGGCGGATGAGCACGTCCTGAAAACAATCCGGGAATTGGATGCGGTCTTCTCCGGCGAGGAGCCGGAAATCACCAGAAAATACCGTCAGGCGCTGGAAGAAACTGATCTTCCGGGACTGCTTTATCTGATCCTTCTCCTTCACGACATTGGGAAATCCAAAGGCATTGAAGACCATGCTGAGGTGGGTGCACAACTGGCGATTCCTATCCTTAACCGCCTCCACGTCGTGGAGAAGGCACGCAACAAAATTTTGTTTCTTATCGAAAATCATCTGGAAATGGCACGAATCTGGCAGCGCTACGATCTGGATGATCCACGTACCGGTAAAATGTTTTCAAGGCTCATACGCAGCGGCAACAGTCTGCGGTATCTCTATGTGCTCACTTTTTGTGATGCCCGGGGAACGTCGCGGAGTCTCTGGAACGGGTACAAGGACGGACTCCACCACCGACTGTACAAGACCACCCTGGATTACCTGCAAACGCCAACGCATACGCCTCCAGCCCTGCCAATGATCTCTCCAGAACAAGTTTTAAAAGCTACCAACAACCTCTCCGAAGAAGAAGTGGAAGCTCACTTCAATCTGCTTCCGGATCGTTATTTCAGTTACCATGATGAAAAGGAAATTCTGCTGCATCTGCAGATGATTCATAAGTTGCTGAAAAACATTTCTGCCGCAGATTCCCTGGGATCCCTTGTGCCGATAGTTGAATGGGAAAACGATGTACACCTGGGCCTCACCGTGGTCCATGTCGTGACATGGGACCGTGCCGGTCTTTTCTACAAACTGGCTGGAGCGTTGACCTTGGCGGGACTGTCGATTGTCAGCTCAAAGGCATTGTCCAGATCCGATCACATAAGCATTGATACTTTCTATGTAAATGAACCCGGTGGTGGCTTGGTGGAGAATCCAGATGCCTTAACCCAGTTCACAAAGCATCTTGAAGACGCCCTGATTAACGGAAAGAACCTCCTTCCTGATATCAATGAAATGGCCACAGATTTCATGCAGCACAGTTATGTTCGCACCAACATTACCCTTCCCACATCCATTCCTGTCCGAGTAGATGTTTATCATGAATTGTCGCTCAAAAGGAATATTATTGAGGTTGAGGCAAACGATGAGATTGGTCTGCTTTACAAAATATCCAGAACCATTTCTAAAAAGGGTTTTGATATCTCCTTCGCCAGAATTTCCACTGAGAAACGAGTGGCTGTGGACACCTTCTACATAGAGCCAAGTCAGCCGAGACCTGAAGAGGAAATTACGCAGGATCTGATCGAATTGAAAAGCAAACTGCTTGAAGTCGTCGAAGCTTCTGCCACTGTGGGGGAGTCCTGATTGAATCGGGTTCGCACCCATGAATAAAAGCGAAAACAATTTGGCAATTGATGCCTTGTACCGGATCTCCCGAGTGGTCAATCGAACGGAGGATACCCGGGAAGCACTGGATATTATTATCGATGAGATACTTAACGTTCTGCCCGCGGAATCTGCAGCCATTGAACTGATTAATCCAGACAGGAATTGCTTATCCATCGAAGTCCAGCGCGGATTCCCTAGAGGGATTGCCGGAACCGAACTCAAGGTTGGTACAGGGGTTACAGGCTGGGTCGCCTATCACGGAAAAGCTCTTAATCTGGGAGACGTTAAGGACGACCATAGATATGTGGAAATTGATCCGAATATTGTGTCCGAATTGGCGGTTCCCATGCAAACGGATGATGACTCGATCATCGGCGTAATGAACATCGACAGCTCGAGGAAAGATGCTTTTTCGAAACAAGATGAAAAAGTCCTGACCTTGATGGCCGCCGAAGCCAGTCGTGTTCTAAGCCGACTCTGGTTGATTCAGCAGCTACGGCATGCCGCTGCGCAACTTGAAGCACTTATCGATATTGCACAGAGCATTGTCGCAAAAAGACAACTGGATGAAATTCTCCAGACAATCTCCACTCGTTCCAGGGAATTAATTTCCTGTGAGCTCTGCGCCATCTTTCTTCGTGATCCAGAAGGTGAATCCTTGTCCTTAAGAGCGGCTAGTGGCCCATCGGGAATTCTGGATTTGCAGGAAACAATCTCTCTGCAGGATTCATCGATCGGGACAGCATACAGAAGATGCAAAACCATCGAGATTACCGATCTCCCAAAGATTGAGGAACATCATTTCCAAAATCTCATCCAGAATGCTCATCTTGTCTCAATGCTTTCATGCCCTATTCAGTTTGAGGGCGAAGCCGTTGGTGTCCTCAACGTTTATACAGACAAATCGCATCGCTTCAGTGATACAGAAAAACGCATTTTCGAGACACTGGCTAGTCTTGGCGCAACCGCCATTCGGAATGCTCAGCTGTATGAACGCATTTTCCAAAGCGAAGAATTGCTCAGGCGTTCGGAACGCCTGACTACCCTCGGCCTCCTGTCGGCTGAGATTGCCCACGAGATTCGTAACCCGCTCACTGTCATACAACTCTTGTTTGAAAGCCTTGCTCTGGACTTTCCCGAGGAAGATCTGCGCAATAAGGATGTTCGGGTCATTCGTGAGAAACTTGAGCAACTGGAATCCATCGTCACACGTGTCTTGAGTTTTGGTAAATCCCAGCAAGAGCTGCATTCCCGATACAATTTGAACAAGCTGTTGGATGACACCCTTCATCTAGTCCGCTTGAAGTTGAAACAATCAAAAGTTGATGTTGAATATACGCAGGGTCATCCAGATCCGATCATGGTGGACGTTCATAAAGGTCAAATCCAGCAGGCAATTCTGAATCTGTTGATTAATGCCAATCAGGCCATGCCAAATGGTGGGTGTATCCAGATTTTTACTACAATTGAAAATATCGATAACGAAACGTCCGCCGTTATCCTGATCAGCGACTCAGGAAGCGGTATTGATCCCGTATTGCATGATGCAATTTTTGACTCCTTCCTGACCAGTCGTCCGGACGGAACTGGGCTTGGCCTTTCGATCGTTAAGAGAATCCTCAAATCACACAGAGGATCCATCACCGTGGAAAGCAGTAGTTCAAAAGGAACCACCATGAAAATCACACTTCCCCTGGCAAACGGAGTGTAGTGGAAATCAGGATACAGATCGGTCCATCGGGAGAAAATGCTGCCAATCCCGCTCAACGTCCGATGCCGCCACAACTGCTGAAAACGGTCTCCACTTCGGCTGGATCGGCTTATGAACTAATTTCAAGCCAGCCTCATGGGGAAGGCGGTTGGCTTTGAGAGAATTGATCTCTCTCCGGCAGGTAACAATATTCTCCCAACTTGTTCGCCCTCCTCGCTCCCTTGGAATTACATGGTCAAGTGTCAAGTCGGCTGCCTTACAGCGTTTTCCCGTGTATTGGCATGTGAAGTTGTCCCGGATGAAAACATTCTCCCGGTTAAACTTTATCTCACTGGCGGGCAAACGATCATAGGATCTCAAAAGTAACACCTTTGGAATTAAAATACTCAAACGAACGGTATGGATAAACTCCAATCCGGGTCCAGGTTCCACCCCAGTAGAATGATCGATCCACTCCGCCGCATCAAGAGGCGCAAAGTCTCCTGAATGCGTATTGATCACGCGAGCATGATCCTGCCATAGCAGACTGAAAGCCCTTTTGACACCGACAATATTCACCGCTTGCCAGTTCTTATTCAGAACAAGGACCCTGTGTTGCGGGACTTCGTGTATAATGTCCATGACAGATTGAATTTGCCGATAACGGGGCTCGACGGGTTGCACCCAAAAGTGCTGCCTGGCAAGTATCTGTCAACGTCAAAGCTGTATCCTTCGGTACGGAGAAGCATTTGTTGCACGATTGTCACGCCGGTATGGGTTTTGTTTCCATTTTCCATTTGTACCCGCGTAGATTTAACATGAGGATAGGGATAATGAACTCTCTGCCATACAGACATACGAAGATCGTGTTTACGATCGGACCAGCCACGAATTCTGTAAAAATGCTAAGTGACCTCTTTGCCAGCGGAGTCGATGTCTGCCGTTTTAATATGGCCCATGCAGATCATGACTGGACGCGAGATGCTATTGCGAATATCAGGGAGGCAAGTCTGGCAGTTGGTCGAAAAGTCGCCCTGATGATGGACGTCAAGGGCCCGGAAATACGAACAGGTCCTCTCGATGTTCCATTTGAATTGGAACGAGATGATGAATTCGACTTTTACCTGCATAGAGGAAAGGAACCGGTCACAAAGGGTATCAGGGGAGTTCGTGTGAATTATCCCGACTTGGCCAATGATGTAACTGAAGGCGATACAATCCTCGTTGATAGTGGCTTGATCAGATTGAGGGTAAATGAAGTTTCTGATAAAAAGATCCGCTGTGTTGTTCGCATCGGCGGATCCCTGGGAAGCCGGCGCCATATCAATCTGCCCGGTGTCCATGTGAATCTCCCAGCCCTGACTATTAAGGATCGGAAAGACATTGAAATCGGTATTGAAAATGGTATCGATTTTTTCGCTCTCAGTTTCGTCCGCAGCCCGGACGATTTGGACATGCTTCGCAGATTCATCGAGGAAAACGGATCGACCGCCAAGATCATCGCAAAAATAGAGGACCAATCCGCAATTTCAAATCTTGAGGATATCGTTAAGGCATCGGATGGACTGATGGTCGCCCGAGGAGATCTGGGAATCGAGATTCCGTATGAAACCCTTCCCCTTGTTCAAAGAAGAGCCGTCCGTACCTGCCAACGTTTGGGCAAGCCAGTCATTGTTGCTACACATATGCTTGAATCCATGATTCACAATCCTCTGCCAACTCGCGCTGAAGTCACGGATATTGCAAACGCCGTCTTCGAACAGGCAGATTGTGTCATGCTTTCAGGTGAAACTACGGTTGGAAAATACCCCGTAGAGTGTGTCAACGTGATGAACCGGATTATCAATTCTGTGGAAGCTCAAGCTGATCGAAAATCAAACGACAGTTTTCCGCTTAAATCACCGAAGGCACTGATGTTGAAGTCAGCCATGATCCTGAGTGACGAACTTCCTGGATGTGCGATTCTGGTCTTCACCAAAAGTGGTTATCTCGCCCGCACGCTGAGTACTTTACGACCCAGGAAATCACCAGTTTTCGCTTTCACCGATGTCCCTGAGGTGTTTCAAGAACTTTTAATTTATTGGGGCGTCGAACCTTTTCTCATCCAGTTCGATGAAGATCCCGAAGAGACCATTCAGGATGCCTTGTCACGATTAAAGAGTCGCGGCTGGGTGGAAAGCCGCGCTCATGTGGTTGTCGTTTCCAATGTCTTCGCAGGAAGTAAGATCATTGATACCATCCAGTATCGATCAGCTCCATAGACGGGATTTCGCAGGCAGGAAATTTAGAGGCATTGGGAATTGCCATTATCTGGCTGAATTCCTTCTTTTGATGTCATGAGTATTTCACAAGACCTGTTTAAAAGAGCATCAGAACTCATCCCTGGAGGAGTAAACTCCCCGGTCCGAGCATTCCGATCAGTTGGTGGAACACCTTTCTTCACCAAATCCGCTTCCGGAAGTCGTCTGACTACTGTTGATGGTCAGGAGCTTATCGATTTTGTCTGTACCTGGGGTCCGGCTATCCACGGACATAATCCACCAAGGATCAAGCAAGCCATTACGGAAGCATTGGAGAAGGGAACCAGCTTTGGAACCCCGAATCCATACGAAGTCGCGATAGCCGAGTTGGTTGTGAAAATGGTTCCGTCCCTGGAACAGGTCCGGTTCTGTAATTCCGGGACCGAGGCAACCATGAGTGCCATTCGTTTGGCACGCGGTGCCACTCGCCGTTCGCTTATCGTTAAATTTGCCGGATGTTACCACGGCCACGTTGACTCCTTGCTGGTGAAGGCAGGCTCGGGTGCCGTAACTCATGGCCATCCAGACAGCGCAGGTATCCCGGCCGCATTTGCCGGAGAAACCCGAGTTCTGGAGTACAATGACCAGGAAGCCCTGGAAGCCTTGTTCGCAACTGAGGGTGATCAGATTGCCGGGGTAATTGTAGAGCCCTACCCTGCCAACTGCGGTTTGATTCTTCCAAAGGATGGTTTTTTACAGAAGCTCCGCGATGTCTGTACGCAATATGGATCGGTCCTGATTTTTGATGAAGTCATGACCGGATTCCGTCTCGCGGCAGGTGGTGTACAGGAATGTATCGGGATTACTCCCGACCTGACAGCAATGGGTAAAATCATTGGTGGCGGACTTCCCGTTGGTGCGTTTGGAGGAAAACGTGAACTTATGCAGAACTTAGCGCCGGTTGGTCCGGTTTATCAGGCTGGAACACTTTCAGGCAACCCGCTGGCCATGTCGGCAGGCATCGCCGCGCTTGAAATGCTCTTGGAATTAAATCCCTATGAGCGCCTAAACCAGATGGGTTCCCGTATGCAGACTGCTTTACTGGATGCTGCAAAAGAAAAGGGCCTCGCACTACAGGTACCTCAAACGGGTTCGATGTTTGCATTCTTCTTTTCCGAGGAACCCGTGACAAATTTCACTGAAGTCATGGCTACCAACACGGGTCACTTCAGCGCACTTTTCAAGGAAGCGATGAACCGAGGAATTTATCTCCCTCCAAGTGCATTTGAGACTTGTTTCATCTCAACCGCCCATGACCATGGTGATCTGGATCAGGCTATCGAAGGCCTAACCGAGGCCATCAAGGCCATCTGATTCCTTTATAGGTCCATCCAGCATTAACTTGCGTGTCAGCTCGGCATTTCGCATTTCGACGAATGTCGGCCTGCCCCTGCCATCCAGTAGAGGGTTGTCACAATTTAAGAGTGATTTGGCCAGCGTCTCCCAATCATTCCTATCCCTTACAGAAAAACCCCTTGCTTCACTAATAGCAGCCAATCGAGCCACCATTGTCCGGGCTGGATGAGTGTCTCCTGGACGTAAACCACGGTTGTTGATCTTCTGCAGTAGTTCTTCAACGAAAGGCTCAGGCTGTTCACTTTGCATCCAGGCGGGAATACTCCTTATTCGGAACAAATGTCGCCCAAATGATTCAATCTCAAATCCGACCCTTTCGAAAAAAGACAATTGATCGGTCAACAAACTGGCTTGCAGCGGAGACAACTCCAGCATGGGGGGAATCAACATGGGTTGTTGCGGGATGGATTCTCCCTGTAATGATTTTTCAATACGTTCAAACAGGATTCGCTCACGGGCTGCTCGAGCATTCAGCAAAATAAGTCCGTCTGGGCTCTCGAATATTCCCACCTTTTCACGGAACACTCCACAAAATTGCCAAATTGAAACTTTTTCCGAACTAGCCACAGGCGTCTGTTTTTCAACGGGCTTGGTTATCCGGGAAACTGGTGGTACGTATGGTTTCTCAATGATTTCCGGGAAAGGTTTTCTTGGTTCGGATCGTGATGGAAGTACACTGGGAGCAGGTATCGATGGTTCTTCGGAACGATCAACGGGCTTCGATTCCACTTTCTCGAACTTCAGCAGCGCTTTGCTGGATGCATCCGCCAGCCTTTCGGTCAATCCGGTCATGACCACACTTCTGATAACCGATTCTGCCCGAAACCTGACTTCCCTCTTTGTTGGATGGACGTTCACATCCACATCACCGGACGGAATATCCACAAAAAGAAAGGCAACCGGATATCGTCCACGAGGAAGATACCGATGATAGCTTTCAATCAAGGCATAATTCAGTAACCGGCTGTCCACCGGACGATTATTGACATAGGTGATCATTTCAGCGCGAGTGCTGCGCCCTACCCCAGGCCGACCTATCAATCCACTTACAACGATGCGATCTCGCTCAAACTCCAGAGAAATCAGATCCTCAACCCGGCGCTTGCCAAAGATTTCGCGCACACGCTCCCGTCGATCCGCGCAAATCGGTGACCGGAAGACTTCATGTCCATCTTCAATCAAACTAAATGCAACCTCCGGATGGGCAATCGCCAGCAGTCGACACATCTGCAAAATATGTGCCGCCTCGGTTCGATCTGTTTTCATGAATTTCCGCCGTGCTGGAACCGAATGAAAAAGGTTGGCCACAGTGACTTCCGTACCGGGTGACATTCCACAGGATGCAATATCCGGTTTACCACCTCCAAGAATCCGGATCTCCGTTCCTTCGGATGAGGATTTTTGCCGGGTTCTCAGAGTAAACTTGGATACACTGGCAATACTCGGCAAGGCCTCTCCCCGGAATCCAAAGCTGCTGATTCGGAGAATATCCTGAACTTCACGAATCTTGCTGGTGGCGTGTCTTTGCATGGCCAGGATGGAATCATCGCGGCTCATTCCTACCCCATCATCCAAAACCCTGATCAGGGATTTCCCACCCTTCTCAAACTGTATTTCTATAGATTGAGACTCAGCATCCAGTGCGTTTTCCACCAACTCCTTGATAACTGCAACCGGGCGCTCAACCACTTCGCCGGCAGCGATTTGGTTCGCCACCGAATCCGGCAGTCTGACGATTTTTCCAGGCATTTCGAAATAAGTTAGCCCGACAACAGCTACCTGCGATCCATTTGTTCAAGGAACGCGATTTCCTCTTCCGGGCGAAGCCATTTAAGGTCGAAACAACGAACAATTAGATAGAAAGATACACTCAGCCCGACAAATGGCAGGATATAGTGCTCCCTGCCTTCATTTCCGGGAATCAAGTCATTGAGGTACATAGAAAGAAGTGAACTGAGCAATAAGCTGAAGAGTATTCCCGACGGAAATACAATACGCGCCACTTCCAGCGAAAGTTCTGGATCCACTTTTTTCACCATTACCAAATTGAAAATAAACCACGCAAACAGGATACCGAAAAGCATTCCGCAGTACATGGCGGAGTCAGCCTGTTTTTGTAACGCCAGCGTGACAGTCATTAACAACAGGCAGATGACTGCTGTGGTGGAAAGAATCAGCCCAAGGCGTAAAAGGAACGATCGAAACATTCTCATAATCTGGCAGAAAGGTGTATTAATGACCCTCCGATGGATTTAATTTCCTGCAAGCATGAATTTAAGTCAAGCTGGGGTATCCCTGTCGGCAAAAAAGCTTGATGACAAAAGCTTGAGCCCAACGGGAATCCCTCCATGAATTCCAGTATGGGCAAAGCATCCAAGAGAACAGCAATCCAACCGACACGTGAAGAAAACTACCCTGAATGGTACCAGCAGGTAGTTAAGGCGGCAGGATTGGCCGAGAATTCCCCGGTACGCGGCTGCATGGTTATCAAGCCTTGGGGTTATACAATATGGGAAAACATGCAACGCGTCCTCGACAGGATGTTCAAGGACACCGGCCACAAGAATGCCTACTTCCCTCTTTTCATTCCCAAGAGCTATCTGGAAAAGGAAGCTCAGCACGTGAAGGGATTCGCCAAGGAATGTGCGGTCGTCACTCATTCACGTCTGGAAATGGGCGAAGACGGCAAACTGCACCCGGCTTCTCCCCTGGAAGAACCTTTAATCGTTCGCCCAACTTCCGAAACTATCATTGGCGAGCTCTACTCCAAATGGGTACAAAGCTATCGTGATCTTCCTATTTTGATCAACCAATGGGCGAATGTGGTTCGCTGGGAGATGCGCACCCGCTTGTTTCTCCGCACGACAGAGTTTCTCTGGCAGGAAGGACATACAGCACACGCCACCGAGAAGGAAGCATGGGAAGAAACCCGGCAGATGCTCGATGTATACGCCGACTTTGCGGAGAACTTCATGGCGATGCCCGTTCTGAAAGGGGAAAAGACTGAAGGTGAACGTTTCCCAGGTGCCGTGTCCACGCTTTGTATAGAAGCGATGATGCAGGATCGCAAGGCCCTCCAGGCTGGTACGTCTCATTTCCTCGGACAGAATTTTGCCAAGGCTAGCGATATCAAATTCCTCAGCGAAACTGGCGAACAACAATATGCCTGGACCACTTCCTGGGGTGTCTCAACCCGTCTGATCGGGGCCTTGGTCATGACACATAGTGATGATGACGGTCTGATCCTTCCACCGCGGTTGGCACCGTCACAAGTTGTCATCCTGCCGGTAATTCCAAAGGACGAGCACCGCGGTCCTGTTATGGAAGCATGTGAGTCACTCAAAAAGGAATTGCATGACCTGAGGTGGCTCGACGGTCAGAGACTCGAGATTGAGCTGGATGATCGCGATCTACGTGGAGGAGAGAAGATGTGGCAATGGATCAAGAAGGGTATTCCTCTACGCGTGGAGATTGGACCGCGCGACTTGGAGTCAGGTTCGGTATTCGTGGGCCGCAGGGACACGGGTGAAAAATCATCCATGTCCAGGGAAGCTTTCGTTGGACAAGTAATTGATCTGCTGGAAGAGATGCAAAATGGCCTCCTGAAACGTGCCATGGATTTCCGCGAATCCAATTCCCGGGAAATCAACTCCGAGGCAGAGTTTCGTGAATTCTTCAGCTCGAAGGATGAATCAGATCATGGTGGATTCGCATGGTCTCATTTCTGTGGCGACCCGGAATGGGAAGACAAGCTGCAGAAGGAACTCAAGGTTACCGTGCGTTGCATCCCCTTCCTTGATTCGATGGAAGAGGGAACGTGCATTTTCACCGGCAAGCCCAGTAAGCAACGAGTGGTGTTTGCCAAGGCTTACTGATTGTCATGATTATCGTTTTAAAGCCCGGGGCGACCAAATCGGAAGCCGAAGAGATCCTATCCAAAATTGAAGGCCAAGGGCTCAAGCCTTTGTACATGCCCGGTAGCGAGAGAACCGTGATCGGTGCACTCGGGGATGAACGCAAACTGGGCCAACTCCACCTGGAGAGCCATCCTTCTGTCGAACGAGTGGATCCGATTCTTGCTGCATACAAAGCCGTTAGCCGCGAAATGCATCCGGAAGATTCCATTGTTCAGTTTGGTCATTCGCGGATCGGATCGAAGGCGTTCGCGGTAATCGCTGGTCCATGTGCAGTTGAGAGCTACGAGCAATTATCAGCCACCGCAATTGCCGTCCGGGACGCTGGTGCCCACGGATTGCGAGGAGGAGCTTTTAAGCCGCGCACAAGTCCCTATTCCTTCCAGGGTTTGGGAATTGAAGGATTGAAGATTCTCCAACGAGTCGGCCAGGAAACCGGATTGCCGGTCATTACCGAAGTCGTGGAAGTTGCTGATGTCGATGCTGTCGAAACATATGCCGATGCCTTTCAGGTTGGTGCACGCAATATGCAGAATTTTCGATTACTACAGGCACTCGGACAAGCTGGAAAACCTGTCTTCCTGAAACGCGGTATGGCGGCAACAGTTAAGGATGTCCTGATGTCAGCCGAGTACATTGCCTCGGAAGGCAACAGCAACATTGTGCTCGTTGAGAGAGGAATTCGTACGTTTGAAACCGGAACACGGAATACTTTGGATTTGTCGGCGGTGTGTCAGTTCAAGAAATTAAGTCACCTGCCGGTGGTAGTTGACCCAAGTCACGGGACCGGTGTCAGGGAATATGTGGCACCAATGGCTTATGCCGCGGCAGCTTGTGGTGCTGATGGAATTCTTGTTGAAGCTCATGAAAACCCGGCAGAGGCCCTGTCCGACGGAGCACAATCCTTATATCCGGAGCAGTTCTCAGCCCTGATGAATGGCTTGAAGCCCTTCGTTGAAGCGGCAGGCCGTGTCCTTTAGATCAGTCGAACACAACGGTTTTGTTCCCGTAAACGAGAACCCGATGCTCCAGATGCCAGCGAACGGCTTGCGCAAGGACACTTTTCTCAAGATCCCTTCCCCTGCGGACCAGATCCCGCACATCGTGTCGATGGTTAACCGGTGACACATCCTGTTGAATAATCGGCCCATCATCGAGAATAGCTGTGGCATAATGGGCTGTTGCCCCAATCAGTTTAACTCCACGTGAATGCGCCTGATGGTATGGTTTCGCACCGGCGAAGGCTGGAAGGAAAGAATGATGTATATTGATGACCGGACAACCGCAGTTTTCGAGAAATTCCGCCGACAGAATCTGCATATACCTGGCCATCACGGCCAAATCGATCTTGTAGTGGCTGAGCAATGACAATTGCTCCTGCTCGACTTCCTTCTTGTTTTCCTTGGTTACCGGCAGATGGTGGAACGGCACACCATAATATTCGGTAATTGAGGCAAGATCCGGATGATTGGAAATTACACAGGCCAGTTCACAGGGAAATTCTCCCATTTTCCAGCGAGCCAGAAAATCGACAAAACAATGTTCAGTTTTTGAAACAAACAATGCTACCCGTGCAGCCTGGTCGGATCGCTCCACTGACACTTCCATGCCCGTTTCCGCTACGAATTTAGAAAACTCACTGGCCTCATCAGCAGGAACACCTTGCGGCACCCACTCAATCCTTTGAAAGAAGATTCCCGCTTCATCATCCCGATGCTGGTCGGCATGCAGGATGTTGCCCTTTCTGGAATAAATCCAGTTAGCCGCTCGGGCCACC
>JAUVDD010000197.1 GCA_030595525.1 Puniceicoccales bacterium | reverse complement strand
GAAGGCTGGTAGGATTTCGTATCCCCCAACACTGGCAGATTTATATCCGGAAACCGATCCAATGCATCCGCCCGGTCATCCAGAAATCCGCTTATTTCCCACTCCTTACGATAAGCCGGACAAGATTTGGCCCATTCCAGTATTTCCCGGCCAAATCCACCCGCTCCAATGATAACCAGGTGTTTCATTTAGCTGCCAGACTATCACCTGTTTCCGGTTCGGCAAGACACAGTTCGGCAAGATCCAGCATGATTTCCTTGAATGCCGCTTCTTCCCATAGGTCATCCATCGGCTGCGCACTGGTTATCCGGATAAAAAACTGCTCCCGATAAACGTTGAGTCCGTATTTGGTAAAATCCTCCCAAATGGAGGTCAGGGATGATCTTGAGTTAATCCGTTCACCTCCGTACCAATGTACTTTGCCACCAACTATGTGCCAGAAATAGGTATGGTTTTTATATCCCTCCAACTCATATATACCCCATTGTCCGGGTTGGAGCGCTTGTCCATCGACTGTTTTCTCAACATTCCATTCCCGGTCAGTACAGGTCCAGCCCACCTCCGTCCAACAGCGGTCGGGTGTGTGTTGGTTCACCAGGCGAACTGGCATTTTTCCCGGCTTCCAGTAGGCAATATAGACGGAGAAATTCTTACCTCCACGCGAATAGTTTCGATGTACGAAATCATCAAGTTTGAGCAGGCTGTAGGAACGCTGGGTAACCGACTCTGTTGGTCCAAGATCCAAATCAGCAACTTCCCAACCCGCAATTTCCAATGGAATCATTTCAGATAATGGGGCAGTTAGTGTACCTTCCGGCACAGGACGCATCTTCGCCACAACCTGCAGACTGATGCCCACCATCAGGACAATCGCTGCCATGCCGGGAATGCCCCATTTCTTGAACCAGTTCATCATGCCTGCCACTGAAAGGGATTTTGGGCGATTTTCAATAATTACGTATCATTAATTTTAAAGCTTCTTCTCCCAGAACTGGGCCGTACCGATTTCCGGGTGCAATTCGTAAGGTTTATAGCCGAGTCCCTTGTACACTTTGATAGCCCGTTCATTACCGGAAAGAACCTCTAATGTCATCTTACAACATCCACGTTTGATTGCCTCTGCTTCAACTGCCGCAATCAAGGCCGTCCCGATACCAAGTCCACGATGCCCAGGAATAACTCCAACATCATGGATATTCATCAATGGACGCGATGCGAAGGTGGAAAATCCCTCCATGGCGATGAGTACCCCAACCGGTTCCTCCCCAAGCATCGCCAGAAATGCCACTGCCCAATCCCGCTTCTTCAATTCCTCGATCAGATTCTCCTTCGTGTAATCACCCAATGCCTCGGCTCCGCCCATCGGATCGCGGGCATAACTATCCAATACCTTAATAATCGCTTCAGCGTGCTTTGGGTCCTCGTAGGGATTGGTCAGGATTTTAAGATTTTCCATGGAGCGTGTTGTTGTGAATTAATCAACAGTTGGCAATTTTATATCAAAATCCAAGGTTTGACCCCCTTCTATCATTATTCGGGCACCAGTGAACGGATGAACGAACTCCAACCAGCTTGCATTCAGAAGGAGGCGGGATGAATTGAAATGCTCCCTAAAAAAGCGGTTATGGAGGCCATCACCGTAATTGGTGTCGCCGATAATATGATGATTCAGGTGCTTCATGTGCCGTCGAAGCTGGTGCATGCGGCCGGTTTCAGGAGATAACTCCACGAGAGAGTATCGAGCGGTTGGATACCTCCCCAAAGGGACGTCAATCTCAAATTTCCTAAGGCGATGGAATTCAGTAACCGCTGAGCCACCCCCACTCTTCTCACCTGAATCGGTAATGTCCTTGAGGGGATGATCAATCGTTCCCGCTTCATCAATCCATCCACGAACAATTGCATGATAGGTTTTGCTGATCCGGTGCTGCACAAATAAATCATTAGCCGCGACCAGCGCTTCCTTGTCCAAAGCGAACAGAAGCACCCCACTCGTAGGCTTGTCCAGTCGGTGACATGGAAAAACATGCTTACCCAACTGGTCGCGAAGCAACTGCACGCAAAACCGCGTTTCGTATTTGTCGATGTTTGATCGATGTACCAATAAGCCCGCCGGTTTATCAACGGCTACGTAGCGATCATCCTGATACAAAATATCGAGAGCTTCACTATTCACCGGGATACTTAACTCCCCAGTTCTCACGAAGTTGATCCATGGTTTCCGCAAGCGCTATAGTCTCATCCAATGGCATGATCGGTGATTCAAGTTTGCCTGATTCCAAACAGTCCTGTACCTCCTTTATCTGATATTTGAATGACTGCTGCCGTTCCGATGGAAAAGTTTCTGGATGCTCACCCTTGTCGTTTATCAGGAACACTTTCTGGGTAGCATAAAAATCCGCCGGGATGCGAATTCGTCCCTTCGTTCCTATGATCCAGGCATCATTCGGTAATGAATACATGCAACTGCACTTTAACTCCGCCCAAGTGCCGTTTTCGTACTCGAAATGCAGCATGGATGAACCGTCCACGCCTGTATCCAGTAATTCCACTTTTGAGTCCATTCGGGCCGGTTTTTCTCCACCCATCACCATGCTGGCGAATGATAACGGGTAAATTCCCAGATCCAGCAAGGCACCTCCCGCGAGCGCAGGATCCGTCAATCGCTGAACATGTTGCAAATCCACCCCGAAGCTGGCATGCACCTGCTTGATTTCGCCAATCTCACCACCCGCCAGCCATTTCCTGACCTGACCAATAGCTGGAAGGAATCGAGTCCACATGGCTTCCATCAGGAAAACCTTATTCCTTCTTGCACAATCTACCATTTCACGGGCTTGCCTGGCATTTACAGCAAGCGGCTTTTCACAGAGGACAGGCTTACCAGCTTCTAGAGCCATAATCACTGAATCATGATGCAGAGGATGAATATTCCCGACATAAACCACGTCGATTTCAGGATCATTGATCAAATCTTCATATCTCGTGTAGGCTTTTGAAATGTCCCATTCCTTAATGAAGGATTCAACTCGTTCCGGAGTATTCGAAGCGGCGGCAACGACTGTACAATTCCCTACCGACCAGGATGAAATAACCAGTTTCTTGGAAATATATCCGGCCCCGAGGATTCCCCAGCGAAATGACTGCTTTGAGTCGCTCATAAATGGTAAATTACACATCGGCTTACGTTAATCGCAATGAAATTGTCACATGGAATGGGTTGCCATTTGCCAGACTATCTGCCAAATATTCGCGTATGCAAAGCCACAAAATTGATTATGAAATAATTGGAGATGACATGCAAATGGTTGAAGTGGAATTGGATCCACAGGAAACCGTAATCGCTGAAGCCGGTGCCATGAACTATATGGAAGATGACATAGAATTTGAGGCCAAAATGGGTGATGGTTCTGGTGACACAGGAGGATTTCTTGGATCTTTGGTGGGTGCGGGGAAAAGGGTGCTTACCGGAGAATCCATTTTCATAACGCACTTCACCAACAATGGAATGGACAAACGACGTGTCGCATTCGCAGCCCCCTACCCCGGACAGATCATCCCAATCAACTTACGTGGCATCGGTGGCCGGATACTGTGTCAGAAAGATGCCTTTCTCTGCGCTGCTCTGGGCACACGCATCAGCATAGCTTTCAATCGTCGATTTGGTGCCGGTTTATTCGGTGGAGAAGGTTTTATTCTGCAAAAACTCGAGGGCGACGGAATGACATTCCTGCACGCTGGCGGTACTGTGATTAGAAAAGAATTGCGCGGAGAATCCCTGCGCATTGATACCGGTTGTATTGTCGGATTTTCCGAGTCAATCGATTACGACATCCAGAGGGCCGGCAATTTGAAATCGATGCTTTTCGGTGGCGAAGGTCTCTTCCTGGCCACACTTCGCGGGCACGGAACCGTCTACCTGCAGAGCCTTCCCTTCTCCCGTCTGGCGGACCGCATCCTTGCCAACGCCCCAAGGATCGGTGGCGACCAAAAGGGCGAAGGCTCGGCTGCTGGCTCGATCTACCGCATGATTAGCGGTAAATGATCGCGAAAATAGGTAAAGCAAGCAATGACTAGTTTGAATGGCACTTGGTTAAGACTTGGAATC
>JAUVDD010000422.1 GCA_030595525.1 Puniceicoccales bacterium | reverse complement strand
ATCCACCAGATTGTGAATCAGCTCATCCGATGACTTCCATTCTGGATCATTGGCTTTCCATCCCCATGTCTTGTTCATGGTCATACAGGATTCCCAGTCGGTGCCAGCAATACCCGTATCGGGGATTTCCTGCTCGGGGGTGCCGAAGTCACCAGCAAAATCACCTTCCTTGTCCAGCCCCTGCATACCCTGGCGGCCCTTGTCGACCCGGTTGTTGACGATGATGTTGGGCTGCAATTCCCGGACATAATTATAAACACCCTTACCCATTTCAGACGTATAGGCACCTGTCCATTCGCCATCGAACCAAAGAACACCGATGTCACCATAATTGGTCAGTAGCTCTTTCAACTGAGGTTTCATGTAGTATTCAATGTACCGTGGAAATTCTGGATTGATGCCCTGCTTGTTATTGTAATCTGGGTAATTGGTGGATTGAGCAAAAGGATGGTGCCAATCCATGATGGAATGATAGAAACATAAACGGATACCATGCTTTTTGCAGGCTGCTGCCAGCTCAGCCAGAATATCCCGCTTGAATGGGGAGGCATCCATGATGTCCCAGTCACTTACCTGGGAATCCCACAAGGCGAATCCATCGTGGTGTTTGCTGGTGATGACAATGTATTTCATGCCGGCTTCCTTGGCCAACAGGACCCATTCTTCTGCATCGTAGAACAACGGATTGAACATCTTGGCGTAGATTTCGTATTCCTCTACGGGGATTTTCGCCCGTTGCATGATCCATTCACCAATTCGGGGAACATCCGCACCTTTGTAAGTGCCACCGTGAACGGAGTAAACGCCCCAGTGAATGAACATACCGAACCGGGCTTCCTTCCACCATTCCATGCGGGTTTCTCTCTCGGCCGAAGTCTCGCCCTGAATCAGGCTGGTGGTGAAAAGCAAGGCGGTGATTAGAAGCAGTCGTATCTTTGTCATGGATGTAGATTAAGAATAGAGTAAAGATACTCAATCTGTTTCTGTCGGGTTAGAGTATCCTTCAACTTGCAAGATCGATCATCATTCAGTTCTAAATTCCCAGTCGGTTCATTCTCTCCTGAACAATTCTCAAATATTGTAATGAATCATCCACACTCAGGTGGCTTGCGTGTATTGTTAAGTCCCATTGCAGTCCTGCCAGTCGTTGGAGAATCCTGTCCATCATGCGGTCGTTCACTTGACACACCTCACGCCCCAGGTAATCCACAAGCAAATCACTGTTGAAACCTACCTTCTTTCCATCCAGCTCCAGAGCACTTTCCTCGTCCTCATCTAGCAGTAAGTGGGTGTTGAGAAAATCGTATGCGGGAGAAAGCTCGATGAGGGGGCCGTTTTCGATCAGGGACCAGTTTTTCAGATGCATATCGGCATTTCCAGATAACCAGCAAAACAGGACTCGTTCGAAGAAGCGAACGAGCTGGAGGCGTGGATTGCTGCACTGCTCACGAATAACATCGGCGATCTTTTCCAGACTACCCAAGTATTTCCATGAGGAAGGGGCGCCAATGATTTGGCCCATATCTTCGCATCGCAGGCGATTTCGGTTGCCTGGGCCCCAGCGATCAAATCGCTCGATCCAGAAAACACCCAAGCCATCCTTGGAGGGGAGCCACCCGCAACGCGGGACAGCGATGCCGGCTTGCCGGGCCAGCTCCATTGTCAGGGCCTCGTTTTCAGGCGCGGTAGGGTATGCCTGCGGAGAGGGTTTCAGTATGTAGCCACCGTTTTGTTCCACAGGTCGGAAATATCCATCCGCTCGAGCGAATACTGCCGAGACTTTCGGCTGAACCCCTGAAATAGACATTTGAAGCTTTCGCTTGCTATGGAATGTCACCAGTTCCGTTGTTGCATAGGGTAGGGCGTTTTTATCTGGATCAATAGGAGCACGTTTTCCCATCTTCTGGCCAGGAGTCACTTTACCAAATGGAACCTCATCAGCGTCTTCTGGCAGCACCGTAAGGAAGCCGTTTAGATCTCGTCCAACCGCGATCAGCTGGCCCCATTTGTCAGCACGGTCGAGTCGCCACTTGGCAAGCAACTGCTCAAGCAGGACGCCCTCAGGAAGCAGGCCGTCGAAAGCTGGCGGGAATTCACTCCAGCTCAATTCCTTCTCTTTAAGTGGTATTCCCAGAAAAACTGGAGGACCAACGTAGTCTGGTAAGTACTTGAATTGGTGTGTATTTCCTTGCCGACCGAGAGTGCCGGAGAGTGAGTCACCAACGAACACATTGAGTCTATTCATGCAATTCTATCTCCTCTCCCAAAGGGCTGTTGCATGTTACCCTAATTCCCAATGAATCAGCAACTGCTAGAAGGCTGCTGAGGGTCACATCTGTACGCCCCTGTTCCAGCTTGTAGATCACGGAAGGACTGATCCCGCTGAGGTCACGCAGTTCGAATTGACTGATCTTCTGTGCCTTGCGGGTAGATTTGATGAGGTGGCCAAGTGGGTTCTTTTTCATTGGAAAAGTAATGTATTAAGATCAATTGAAAGGTTTTT
>JAUVDD010000359.1 GCA_030595525.1 Puniceicoccales bacterium | reverse complement strand
TGGGATCCTTTAAAACATTAGCAAACGAAAAACTATCGGGTGCCGCAACCGAGGCATCCGGAGCTTTTCCTGTAACCAACTCGGAAAGGGTCGAGAATATATCAGCTGTAGTGACGAACGCTCGAGTCCTTTGATTAGGCTGAACCTTGCCCGGCCATGAAACAATAAACGGCACTCGAATCCCACCTTCGTAAATCATATGTTTGTCACCACGGGTGTTGCCATTCAGATTCAATCCGGCGGCCATCGCCTGCCGTTCTGGTCGGATCTCATCCGATGGGATATCGCCGCCGTTGTCGCTGGTGAAAATGAACAAGGTATTTTCCAGCAAGCCTCGGTGCTCCAAAGCACCTATCAATTGTCCTACCGCATAGTCCAGATCATGAATAAAATCACCGTAAGCACCACCAGCACTGGTACCCCGCATGCGATCGGATGGCATGATCGGGTGATGGACCGCTACCGATGCGAAGTACATGAAGAATGGTTGTTCCTCATTCCGCTTATCTATCCAGTTAACAGCCTTTTCAGTAATGGTTTCCATTACTTCGATCTCGTTACGCTGCGGTGCATCGTATCCTGCATAGGGTTTGCCATAGAAAGCTTTCCCGTAGGATGAGATCTTGTCAGAGCGAAGCCCGTAGATCTGGCGGTTTTCTACAAAAATCTTATGCAAGTCATCCATGTTGTTAGGGACACCAAAATGATAATCGAATCCCACATCGTTTGGACCGGGAGAAATTTCTCCCAACAAATTATCAAACTTTTCTGCCTTGTATCCAAGATGCCACTTCCCGAAGTGTCCCGTCTGGTAGCCTTGGTCCTGTAGCCAGGAAGCAATGGTGGGACGGTCTGGATCGATTAATAGCGGGTCATTGTTATTGATCACGCCAAACTTCAAGCGGGAACGCCACGAGTATTGACCCGTCAACATGGCATATCGTGTGGGGGAGCAAACCGATGCGGTCACATAGGCTTGATCGAATGTTAATCCTTCTTCAGCGAGGCGCGCTATCGCCGGTGTTCGAACAACATCAGTGTTTGCACCGTATGGCTCACTACTTCCCAGACCAAAATCATCGGCCATGACAATGACGATGTTCGGCAAATCGGTTCCGGATTTAGACCAGACAAGTGAAGGAAGAATGATGAGCGTTAATAGGGTGAGGATTCTCAGATTCATTGATCTACGGTATTGGTGACTTGGATTTGGGCAGATTCCCCGCATTGGTTAATTGTTTTTGGGATTGTTCCAAAAGTCGAGGCGCCCCCCGGGAATATGTTTAATTTCTGAAGTGCCCTTTGGTATGGGCAATTCGGGCATATCCTTTAAAATGACCTGAGCATGATTATGCAGCTTCTCGACAAGCTCCGGATGTTGCTTACTTACATCGACTGTTTCTCCAGGATCGGTGAGGGTATTGAAGAGCATACCCTTGGATGGATTTGGTCCCTTTTTCGAACCGGGATGTTCCCCTGGATTGGATTGCTCGTTTGGAGCGATGATCGTCAATCCGTCCGGGCCACGAGAATCTTTCCAGGTAGCGAGATCCCCGAATTTCTTGGGTGGATCGGGAGCATTGAAGTGATACTTCCATGGCCCCGAATGAATCGTCATCAAGCGGTTCCGATGCATGCTGATCACAAACTCATGCTGGCTATTGGCGCTCCTTTCAGAAAGAAGAGGCCAGAGGCTTATCCCATCAATCGTGCGTTTCGTTGGTTGATCGAGACCAGCCAGATCGACCAGCAGTGGAAATAGATCAACAGAGGAAGCAAGTGACGGATTCACTACATTATTTAAAACATTTTCGGGCCAACGGGCAATAAAAGGCACGCGAATGCCACCCTCCCAGGATCTTGCTTTCATGCCTCTCAGGCCTCCTGTATCACCACCATACCAGGGGCCATTGTCGGACATGAATATGACAAGCGTATCGTCGTCGATATCGAGCGATTTCAATTCATCCAGAATGGAACCAACCGACCAGTCCAGTTCGCGTATCACGTCTTCATAAAGATTGTCCGGAGTTTTCGGTGTATAAAACGCCTCGCTTGCAGCCAACGGTTTATGAGGCATGGCATGAGCAAGATAGAGGAAGAAGGGTTTGGATGCTTCAACCGACGACTTGATGAACTTGATCGAGGCTTCAGTGTAATTTTTTGTCAGGTTACCTTGAACGACCGGATATTCAACAACCTGATCATTCTCGACGACCTGAACAGGCCGCATGTCATTCGAGTATAGGATACCAAGGTAATAATCGAATCCCTGATTAATTGGGAGGTGATGTGGCTTGTGCCCAAGATGCCATTTGCCAATGCAGGCGGTTTCATATCCGCCCTCGCTCAGAACTTCCGCGATAGTGATTTCAGATGGATCCAGTCCGTAATCATTAATATCCTGATCTGGTGTTGGATTATAAACAATCCTTGTCCTGTACGGGTATCGACCGGTCAGGAAAGAAGCCCTTGATGGCGCACAATAGGGGACTGGGACAAGAAAGTTTGTGAGCTTGACCCCCTCGGCGGCCATCTGGTCGATCCGCGGGGTATAGGTCACTGAGTTGTCCTTTCCGAAGCCTCCGACGTCGCCGTAACCCAAATCATCGCACATGATCACAATGACGTTTGGTCGGATGGATTCGGCAGACGAGACCTGGAGGCTTAATCCAAGTGTTATAATCCAGAAGATAACTCGGGATATATTCATGAGCCTCATTGCTATTTGTGGATCACTTTGGACCATTCGGTCAGCATCTTCTTATACTTATCAGTCTTTTCCGGATGCTTGCGTGAAAGATCATTCGATTCAGAAGGATCTTCTGAAAGGTCGTACAAATGGAAATCCCCGCTGCGGATATGAGCCTTCCATTGCTTTTCTCGCATGGCAAC
>JAUVDD010000131.1 GCA_030595525.1 Puniceicoccales bacterium | reverse complement strand
CATAGGGGAAAGTGCGGACGAAAAGACGGTTAACCGGCTGAAGGGAATCGCGCTTGCTCACGATGAAGTGGAAGCAGTCAACGAAGTGCTAACCATGCACCTGGGGCCGGAAGATATTCTGGTTAATTTGAGCGTTGATTTTGTTGACGATGTGATGGCGGACAAGGTTGAAGACGTTGTTGCCGAGATCACCCGGGAGTACCGTGAACAGTTTCCCGCGGTGAAGAGAGTCTTTATTGAAGCGGAAGAGCGCGGTAAAAAATTGCCGTCCTCAGGACGAGCGGCGAACGATTAATTTCCCTGAATGGGATCCGTTCGGAGGATTATCCGGATCGAGGATTGCCTTGAAGGCATCTTGAACCATCTGGCCAACTGGCTGACGAATAGTAGTAATCGGGGGAATACACTCTGATGCTGCAGGGATATCATCAAAGCCGGTGACAGCGATCTGTTCCGGGACCTTGATTCTTCCTTCATAAAGAGCGTGCAGGGTGCCCATCGCGACCCGATCCGTGGCGCAAATCAAGGCATCGGTTGCCGGTGCCTGCTTGAGGACCTCAACCGACTTTTCCAAGCCAGCCTGGAATGCTCTGCGTTCTTCTGATTGAAACACCCTGAGTGAAAGGCCAGCTTCATTCGCCGCCATCTTGAATGCTTTCTCACGGATTTTATGCGCGGGCAAATTCGCACAGATGTAGGCAATTTGCTTCCTGCCAATGCTCGACAGGTGATCGAAAATATTCCGGGCAGCCTCAACTTCATCGATTGAGATGCATGAACTTTGCTCGGCAGCATTTCCGTGCCCGATCCTGACAACCGGCAAGTCCGCAAAGTCTTCCAGCCACTGGGCATTGGTGTCGGTGCCGATGACGATCAATCCGTCCAGCCGGTGTTTATGAAATGCCTGCAAGTCTTGTCTATCCGGACTGCGGTTGAGAAATCCTGCCAGAACCAGGGAATAATTGTGTTCATGGGCCTGGATTTGGATCTCCTTGATAAGGGAACCAAAGAAGGGGTCATTGAAGTCATAGACAGCAATGCCCATCGTCCGGGTGGATTTGCCAATCAGGCTCAGGGCCGCGGCACTGGGGACGTAGCCCATTTCGTCGGCAATTCGTAGAACCTTGTCGATCTTGTCCTGTGTGATGCCGATTTCCGCCGCTTTTCCTGATAGGACGCGGGACACGAGGGCGATGGATACCCCAAGTTTTTCGGCAATCTGTCTTTGGCTAACGGCCATGGTTCTTTCTCAAATGTTTGAGAACAAGGATTTTTAAACTAAAAAGCAAGAATTTGCTTGCTCATGGATAAAAATATGTGGTCTTCTCAAACCTTTGAGATAATACCACTGAGGAAAAAAATGAAGGATTAAGACGGAAAAATCGCCGTCATTACTGGAGGAACGGCTCGTATTCAGCGGTAATTAGTTTTAACATCTAACTTAATATAATAATGAAAGCAGATATTGGATTGATTGGTTTGGCAGTGATGGGCGAAAACCTTGTCCTGAACATGGAGAGCAAGGGCTTCACTGTTGCTGTGTACAACCGTACGGTTGAGAAAGTAGATAAGTTCGTGAACGGCCGTGGTGCCGGGAAGAACTTCATCGGATGCAAAAGCATCGAGGATTTTTGTACCAGTCTCGAGCGTCCCCGCAAGGTGATGATGCTGGTGAAGGCGGGTCAGGCAGTGGATGACTTTATTGAAAAGGTCATTCCCTATCTAGAAGAAGGGGACATCATCATTGATGGTGGCAATTCCCACTTCCCTGATACAATTCGCCGGACTGCCTATGTGGAGAGCAAGGGATTGCTTTACATCGGAACGGGTGTTTCTGGCGGGGAAGAAGGCGCGTTGCTGGGTCCCTCTATCATGCCGGGTGGTTCCACTTCAGCATGGGAATCCGTTAAGCCGATTTTTCAGAAAATCTGTGCCCACACAGATGAGGGTGATCCCTGCTGTGACTGGGTAGGAGAGGGTGGCGCAGGCCATTTCGTCAAGATGGTACACAATGGTATCGAGTATGGTGACATGCAGATGATTTGTGAGACCTATCAGATGATGAAGGAAGGACTTGGCATGTCCAACGAGGAGATGCACGAGGTTTTCAAGGACTGGAATGCATCAGAGCTGGATTCCTACCTGATTGAAATTACCCGAGACATCCTTGGATACAAGACAGAGGAAGGCGAAGCTGTCATTGACAGCATTCTCGACACCGCCGGACAGAAGGGTACTGGCAAGTGGACCGCAGTTGCTGCATTGGATGTCGGCCAGCCGTTGACTTTAATTGGTGAGGCGGTGTTTGCACGATGTCTGTCCGCCTTGAAGGACGAACGCGTTGATGCCGCAAAAGTACTGACTGGTCCACAGGGCGATTTTGACGGTGACAAGGCAAGCATGATCAATGACCTCAAGCAGGCGCTGTATGCCTCAAAGATTGTTTCCTATGCACAGGGATACCAGTTGATGCGGGCATCTGCTGAGGCGTACGGATGGAACCTCAATAACGGTGGAATTGCCCTGATGTGGAGAGGTGGTTGTATTATCCGTTCGGTGTTCCTCGGTAAAATCAAGGATGCATTCGATAACAATCCTGACCTGGTTAACCTTCTGCTGGACCCATTCTTCAAGGAAGCAGTGGAAAATGCCCAGGCATCCTGGAGACGTGTGGTTATGAAGGCAGTTGAGTTGGGAATTCCGATGCCGGCAATCAGCTCGGCGCTGGCTTTCTTTGATGGTTACCGTGCCGAACGCCTTCCGGCGAACCTGCTTCAGGCACAACGTGACTACTTTGGTGCACACACCTATGAACGGGTGGACAGCCCAAGGGGAGAATTTTTCCATACTAACTGGACAGGCCGTGGCGGTGACACATCAGCATCAACCTACATCGTCTAGTGATCAGCAAATATTCAGCCACAACCTCTATTTCGAATGAGGAACTTAAGGCACTGGTTAATCAGTGCCTGGAACAAGCGGGGGAACTTAAAAAGGTTTTAGTTCTCCCACCGGATCATACCCGGTTAAATTCTATGGCCGGACCGATAACGGCCATTATTTATGACAAATTGTCGGCCGAAGGTGTGCATGTTGACATCATGCCTGCATTGGGGACTCACAACCCCATGACCGAAGAGCAGTTACGCATGATGTTTGGAGATTCCATTCCTCTTGATGTTTTCAAAGTGCATGATTGGCGCAACGGCATTGTTCGAGTTGGCGAAATTCCGAGGGAACGCCTGCTTGAATTGTCCGATGGCAAGGTGGACTATTCGGTGGTTGTTGAGGTGAATAAGATCTTGAAGGATGGCTATGATATCATCTTATCCATCGGTCAAGTGGTCCCGCATGAAGTGGTTGGTATGGCCAATTATACAAAGAATATTGTAGTTGGGGTTGGAGGGGCCGATATTATCAATAAGTCCCACTTCCTCGGTGCAGCTTGTGGTATCGAAGACATCCTTGGCCAAACCGACACGCCAGTTCGCGAGCTATTAAATGAAGCCGTGCAAAACTACCTGGGCGATTTGCCGATTACATACATTCTGACTGTGATGGAACAGGATTATGATACGGGTAAAATGCATATGCGGGGTTTCTATTCCAGTGATGACGAAACGGCCTATGTTAAGGCCTGCAAACTTGCCCGTGAAGTCAACATCACATTGTTAGACCGTGAGCCGAAAAAAGTTGTCGTGTATCTGGATCCTGAAGAATTCACGAGCACTTGGCTGGGGAACAAGTCTGTTTACCGTACCCGTATGGCAATTGCGGATGATGGAGAACTCGTTGTTCTGGCTCCCGGGCTTAAGGAGTTTGGTGAGGATCCTGAAATCGATAAATTGATCCGGAAGTTCGGCTACTGCGGAACACCAGCTACACTCAAGGCTCTTAAGGAAAATGACGACCTAAGCTCAAACTTGAGTGCAGCTGCCCACCTGATTCACGGATCTTCAGAAGGTCGTTTTAACATTACTTACTGTCCTGGAGAGGACATGAGTCTGGAGGAAGTCCGATCTGTCGGTTTTGATGCAATTCCACACCAGGAAGCAGTAGAGATATATAATCCGGAAGAACTAAAGGATGGCTGGAATACAATGGCCGATGGTGAAGAAATTTTCTTCATCAGCAATCCCGCGTTGGGATTGTGGGCTTTTAAGGAAAAATTTCAGGACTGATTCTGTGGATACCGCAACGATATCATTAAAATTTGTATTGCAAAATACATACTCAAACGTTTGAGATTACATATGGATAAATTATTTGATCTTTCTGGAAAGTCTGTGGTGATCACTGGCGGAGGAGGAATTCTCTGCGGAAAAATGGCCATGGAACTCGCTAAACGAGGTGCCAAAATTGCGGTTACTGACCTGAATCAGGAAGCCGCTGAGAAAGTAGCCGATGCGATCAAAGCAGCAGGTGGAACTGCAATCGCTCTTGCCTGTAATGTATTGGAAAAAGAATCGATCGAGTCTGCGAATGAGATCGTTCTGAAAGAATTTGGTGGCGTTGATATTTTAATCAATGGAGCAGGGGGCAATCATCCCAAGGGAACATCTTCTTTGGAATATTTGACACCTGATGAACTTGAAAATGACTCATCCGAAGCGACCAGCTTCTACGATTTAGATCCAAAGGGTGTTGGTTTTACGCTAAATTTGAATTTCCTTGGTACGTTCATTCCAACGCAAGTATTTTCAAAGAGCATGGCCAAAAATGGATCAGGAGTAATCATTAATATTTCCTCCATGAGTGCATTTACGGCATTGACCAAAGTTCCCGCTTACAGCGCCGCAAAAGCTGCAGTGAGCAACTTTACAGGATGGCTGGCCGTTCATTTGGCCAAAGTTGGTGTTCGGGTAAACGCAATCGCACCCGGATTTTTCTTAACAGACCAAAACCGTGCGCTTTTAACGAATGAAGATGGTTCAATGACTGCCCGTGGGAACAAGATCATTTCGAATACGCCCATGGAACGCTACGGTGATCCAGAGGATTTGATTGGTACTCTGGTTTGGTTGGTATCTGACCAGGCTGCAGGATTTGTCACTGGAACAGTGATTGCGGTCGACGGCGGATTTAACGCATTTGCAGGAGTCTAGTAAGGATACGAATCACCGAAATAGCGGGTATGAAAAAGCAAACTTTCGATCCCTGAGTGATCGTAAAGTTTGTAGAGGTTGTGATCGTGTCCCTGGATCAGCTCAAATTCATAGCCGATCTTGAGTTCAATAAGGCGGCTCTGGATTGTTTTTGCGCCTCCATCCGCGTGAGAACACCATCTGAATCATAATCCGCGTTGGGATTCTTGTCCTACTCCTCGAACTCGTAGTCGACTATGCAACCCCAGGGCGCCCACTGGTTGGCATAGGAGGATACCTGCCAGTTAGTTGGGACGATGTTCTCGGTTCCAATGAGTGGAACGGTGGGATGCTTCTCGT
>JAUVDD010000335.1 GCA_030595525.1 Puniceicoccales bacterium | reverse complement strand
AGTGCCGGGCCAATCTTCCGACAAGACAACGCCAACGGGAAATTCCATGCTGCAATCCCGACGGTCACCCCATAAGGTATCCTGTGAATCCAGATATGTTCATTAGGAAGATCAGAAGGAAGCAGATCGCCTTCCACCCTGCGGGCTGCCTGGGCAGGGAAATTTATAAAATCGGCCGACACGGCAACCTCTCCCATGGCCAGACTAAAAGTTTTGCCCATTTCCATAGTTAGTATCCGGGCCAACCGTTCCTGATTCTCCAGTATCAATTCAGCGAACTTTGCCAAAATGGCACCGCGTTCCACTGCGGGAGTAGCGGCCCAATCAGCCTGCGCTGCCTCAGCCGCCTCCAGAGCTAACTGGGCATCTGCTGCTTCACCCTTGGGAACAGTATACAAAATCTCCTCAGTGGTCGGACTGGCTACTTCAATTACCTGTCCATTGGCTGCATCGAGCCATTCGCCATTAATATACATGCGGTAGTTATCAACTCCGCCCTTGGTTTCCATCATTCCTGACATTTTCTTTCCTCTGTTAAGTGTAAAATTTGTAGCAGTAATCCAATAACATTAATTAAAGATCATTCTCGCCCTTCACATAACCGAAATTGGCAAGTATTCCACCATCGACATAGATCACTTGTCCGTTGATGAATTGACCCGCATCTGATGCTAATAAAACTGCCGCACCGGCCAGATCGGAAGGATCGCCCCAACGGGCTGCGGGTGTGCGTGTCATCACTAAGTCATTGAAGGGATGTCCATCCACACGGATTGGCTCAGTCTGGGCAGTTGCGATGTAGCCCGGTCCAATTCCATTGATGTTCAATCCATACTTGGCCCACTCACAACACATGTTCTGGGTCAGCAACTTCAGTCCGCCTTTGGCAGATGCATAAGCAGATACGGAATTGCGTCCGTAAACACTCATCATGGAACACATGTTAATGATTTTTCCCGCCCGGCGTTCGATCATCGCTGGGGCCACCCGCTTGGCCACGATCAACGGGGCTACCAGATCCACTTCCAGCACCGTGCGGAAATCATCAACTGGCATATCAAGTATCGGAATCCGCTTAATAATTCCGGCGTTGTTAACCAGAATGTCGATCGGACCAACTTCATTTTCTATCTGACTGATTCCCCGATCAACGTCCTCTTCGTCAGTCACATTGAAATTCAATGTATAAACATCGATGCCGTCCTTCGCATACTCCTCTTTGCAGGCTTCCAGTTTGCAGACATCAATATCATTCACACAGATTCTGGCTCCTTGTTGTGCCAGTCCCTTGGCGATGGCCATCCCAATGCCATGAGTGGCACCCGTCACCAGGGTGATTTTTCCAGTTAAATCGAATGAGATCTTATTCATGCTTATAGTATTATTTAATTGTTAAGGATTTAAAAATATAGGAACGGCGCGAATTTGTTTAAGAAGCGAGGTATCCAAGCCTGTGTGATATTGTATCGGCTGCTTTCTTGAGCTTGCGGCCAATATGTGGAATGTTTCGCATCCGAAATCGATCAAGAGGACCCGCCGTCCAGAGTGCTGATACGGGATAGCCTAAACGATTCCGGATAACAGCACCGACACAGCGAAGCCCACGGTATTCCTCCTCGTTATCTATGTAATATCCCTTCCGGTGCCACTCTTTCAAATGCTCGTTCAAGGCTTTCGCCGAAAGAAGTGTATTATCGGTATGCTTCCTGTATTTGATCCGTTTCAGAATTTCCATTCGCTCCTCCACAGGAAGATTGGCCAGCATCGATTTTCCCGGCGCACTGCAGTATAAGCTGAACCGGGAGCCCGGATCCACAGACAATTTGAATGGCAATCCTCCCCCGGTTATGACTTCCAGGACAATCCCCTCATCGTGAAGAAATGTTCCCAGCATGATGGTTTCATCAATGTCATCACGAAGGCTCTTCATCACATCTATCGATTTCTCCACCAGATTGATCTCACCGATCGCTGCATAGCCAATCTTTAAAAGTTTCGGAGTGAGACTGAATTTTTTCGTATTCTGGTCGCGGTACAAGTAACCACAATCAGCCAATGTCATGGTGATCCGGAAAATACTGTTTCTTGGCAACTGCAGTGTCTCGGCGATTTCTGTCTGCGACATTCCCTCGCTCTGTTTAGCCAGTAATTCAAACACTTCCAGTGCACGTTTCAGATTTGGAACATGGTACTTCGATCCAGTTGTGTTCTCTTCCTTTTGGAGGCTCATCTGTTGGCTATTAACTTGATTTGGGAAAATATTCTTTACGAAATAAATTTTATATATCAACTCAATGTTGTTTTTTAGACACTAATGCAAGACCTATTTTGAAGGAATTCTTCACAAATGAGAAAACATGGTCTATAGAGTCGACCCTAACATCGAGAACTCCCTAAACGAAATATGAAACCTTCAAGAATCCTTATCCTGTTTTTATTCATTTCCCCGGTTTTCACATGGGCAGAAAAACCAAACTTTGTGTTCATTTTCACAGATGACCAAAGCTTCAACACAATCCATGCCCTGGGAAACGATGAGATCCACACCCCCAACCTGGACAAACTGGTTGAGCACGGCGTCTCCTTCAATAATGCCTATAACATGGGATCATGGACCGGTGCGGTATGTGTCGCCTCCCGGACCATGATCAACACTGGAAGAGCGATCTGGCGCGCCAACGCGATTGATGACAGGAAAAAGGCGGAAACGTTGGTCAAGAACGGACAAACCTGGCCACAATTACTAAACACTGCTGGATACGAGACATACATGGCTGGCAAATGGCATGTTAAGCTGAATACAACCGATATTTACGATAACGTCCGCAACGAGCGCCCGGGAATGCCGAACCAGACACCACAAGGCTACCAGCGACCAATCGAGGGCCAACCGGACGCCTGGTCACCCTACGACACCAAGTTTGAAGGATTCTGGAAAGGCGGTAAGCATTGGAGTGAAGTCCTGGCAGACGATGCGGAAATCTTCATCGACCAGGCATCCAGCAAGGACAAACCCTTCTTC
>JAUVDD010000096.1 GCA_030595525.1 Puniceicoccales bacterium | reverse complement strand
ATACGATGCCTGTCCTGGAAATTATGAACGACAAGGATGGGCGCACACTTCCCCCGCTCCTGATGTATCCTGAGGATCAGTCTCACTACATCGTGATCCTCGAAGGAGGTGGATTCGGTTTTCATGGCTTTTCGCTGTTGGCACAGGAAGACGCTTCCTTCAAGGTGGACTATGCAGAAAAACCTGAGGGCTGGGAAATCCAGGGCGGCGTGGAAACCGCGTGGAAAATTATCTGTACGGTCAACTCGCTCAATGAGGTGGTCAACACCGATATCGTGCCCAATGTTTGTCCAGCGCCCGATCCGAGGTTGTTTCCCAACGGCATGAACGAACCGTGGATCAGACCGGGTAAATCAACTTGGAACTGGTGGGCACGGGTATCGGTGGACTTTGAGGAACAATTGAAACTGGTCAATCTGGCCGCGCAAATGGGTGCCGATTATCACTTGGTCGACATCGGATGGGATCAGAAATGGATGACAGAAACCAAGAGCGCCTACGATGTGTTGAAGGAACTTTGCGACTATGCAGCGGGGAAGGGCATCGGTATCTGGGTCTGGAAATGTTCTGACGTGAGCCTGAATCTGGAACTGACAAAAAAATCTCCCAAGCAAAAGTTCCAACCTTTGGAAAAGGTGCAAGTCAGCCTCGACATCGAGGAAATGCGCGCCGAAGTCAAACGCATCGCTGATGCAGGCGCCAAAGGTATCAAGCTCGACTATATCGGGAGTGAAAACTCGAAGTGGAAGAGCTATATGGAAAACTTCATGAAGGTTTGCGCCGAGTACCGGTTGATGGTCGATTTCCACGGCTGCCCGACGCCTGCCGGAGAAATGCGCACATATCCCAATGAAGTCACGCGCGAGGCGATATTTGGCGGGGAAAAGCTGCGCGGCGGGGGCGGAGCGAAAAAGAAGCCGACATCCCAGTACATCGACCTGATCTTCACCCGGCTGATCGCCGGGCACGCTGATTACACGCCCGGCATCTTCTCCCATCCGCAGGGGGAAGGTTTTACCCATGCCATGCAGTTGGCATCGGCCATGATGTTCACTTCATCAATGCTCTGCTGGGCAGACCATCCGGAGCAGTATCTCGCCAGCGAAGGGCTTGAGATTATCAAGTCTCTCCCGACTGTTTGGGACGAAACTATAGTACTTCCCGAAACGGAACTAGATAAACTCTCCGTCTTTGCCCGGCGCAAGGGTAACGACTGGTATGTCGCCGGCATCAATGGTTATGCTGATAAAAACCAGACCTACTTGCTCAACCTCGACTTTCTCGACGGTGAAAAGTATGATGCGTTTATCTGTCGCGATGATATCGATGGACACACCCATCTGATCAAGGCTGATACCGCAGTGGTTGGCAGAAACGAAACAATGGATTTGAACATGCTACCCAGTGGCGGCATGATTATCCGCTTAACGGAAAAACACAAAACATCAAAAGAGCATCATCAATGAAAACTTGTCGGCTCTACGCAAAGCACTCACTTCTAACGGCCTGTTTGATATTAATATCGACAACCTTCTGCCAGGCCGGAGTCTACTTCGTAGCCACTGACGGAAGCGATTATAATAAAGGAACATTTGAGAGTCCTTTTGCATCCGTTCAGAAAGCCGCTAGCGTCATGTCAGCCGGTGACACCTGCTTTATTCGAGAAGGTGTCTATCACCAGGAAAACGTCATCAATTCACTAAAAGGAACATCCTCCGCGCGCATTGTCTTCACAAACTACAATGGCGAGAAAGTTGTCTTCGACGGAACACAGGCGCTCTCAGAACTCGGTTCGAAAAAATGGATTTTCCACAAGGGGGACATCTACAAAACGATGATTGAAGAAGACATCTGGCAACTATTCGACGACGGCGAAATGATGATTAATGCACGCTGGCCCAATGCGTTTCTTCACGACAACACGATCTTCCAAAGAAACGCGAATTGGGCAAAGGGGAACGACAAGGAATCGGAAAACGGGCTGCTGGTTGATGACGCCATCGACCAGGAACGCTCTCTGGTAGCGTCGGGCCTGGATTTGACGGGGGCTATCGGAATAATGAACTGTCGCAGCTTTAAAACGTATCCCTGTTTGATCACAAAGCACTCGGCTGGCGATAGTACTTTCGAATATAATGAAGCGCCTTCGTACCTCGGCGAGCAATGGTATTATACGGAATGCAAGCTCGATCTCCTCGATGCCTCGCGCGAATGGTTCTTCGATAAAAATAGCAAAACAGTCTATCTCTGGACAGCCGACGGAAAGATCCCCAGCGGTAATATTCGGGGGAAAACCCAGTCTTACGCCTTGCTTTTGGATAACTGTGAAAACGTCGTTATCGACGGACTAAACTTCTACGCAACAACTATTCAGATGACTGCTTCAAGTTCATGTGAACTGAAGAACTGCAATTTAGATTACCCTAGTTTCTCAAAGAGAATGCTCGGCTGCGAGGATGACATCGAGATTACCAGACTCTTGTCCCCAGGCGACAACTCTCCGGGAAACTCCGTAATTAACTGTAAGTTCGAGAACAGCGACGGAACAGCTGTTCACCTAAGCGGTAATTCCGTTGTAGTCGAAAATAACTACTTCCACAACATCGACTTCAGTTGCGCTGGATTACCCGGATTGGGAGTAGGGCTTTTGCTTGAAAACGGATCGGGTGCCATTGTTCGACAAAACACAATTGAGAACTTTGGCGCCTCGTCCTTCTGTTCGCCCAGCGACGCAGCTACTATTGAATACAACAGGGCGTTTTCCTATCCAGGAACCACGTTGCAGAATGACGGCGCCGTATTCCATCGAATGGTAACGCAGCAGACAAATTCCATCTCACGCTATAACTGGATTCACGACACAATTAAATACACGATCCGTTTTGACGGCGATCCGGCCGGCCTGAAGGGACTCGTCCATCATAATGTCTGCTGGAAAGCGGGTAGTATGAGACTTAAAGGCGACCAGCATCAGGCATACAATAATGTAGGCTTTGAAGGCAACAGCGAGAAGAGAAGGGATATCTCGATCTCGACGGATAAATTCTACGGGTATGCGAATCCGAACAATGACAAAGACATCTCGACGGACTCAACCCTTGGATGGTCCATCGCCCGAGGACGGAGAGGCTCTCTTCCTTACCACGGTAACGCTAACAGCATAACGAAGAACAATGTTGCAGGGATCACACCCGATCCGGTTCCCGGAACAGCGACTAACAACTACAATATAGACGGCAAAAGTAAAACTCAACACGACCTGCTGCGGGACATCGACAACCTTGATTTCCGCCCGAGAAAAGACGCAGTCGAACTGATCGACAAGGGCGCAGTAATTCCAGATGTCACGAACGATCATCTTGGCGCAGCACCGGATATCGGGGCTTACGAATATGGGGCGAAAGACTACTGGATCCCAGGACGCAAACTCCCACAGGCCTCTACACCCATCCCACCTGACGGATCGAAGACAGTCAAACCAGACGCCGACCTAATGTGGCTCGAGGGATATGTGGCAACATCTCACATTCTATACTTTGGAGCAAATAGCTCCGCCGTTCTTAACGCCACAGAAT
Source organism: Puniceicoccales bacterium (assembly GCA_030595525.1). Taxonomy (GTDB): domain Bacteria; phylum Verrucomicrobiota; class Verrucomicrobiia; order Opitutales; family Oceanipulchritudinaceae; genus Oceanipulchritudo. The sequence continues at coordinate 2,986 of JAUVDD010000096.1, read as the reverse complement.
CATCTCCAGAACACAAAGGCGCGCAGGAACACAACATCTTCACACCCGGTTCTTTGCGTATGGGACAAGAATACTTCTGGCGAGTGGACGCAATTTCTACATCCGGTGTTAAAAGAGGGAAAATCTGGTCATTTACAGTAAAAGACAATCAATAGATTTTTCCCTGTAGTGACAAATTAATACCTGTCGACTTTCATTCTCGCATTCGTTTCAAAAATTGCGCGCCATATTCGATCAGATTCCTATTTCAATTACGCTGGCCTTAGCTTCTCCTTTCCGTCTTTTGTTAAAGATTCGCGATAGTAGTAGTTCAGCAGTCCTCAGAGCCGTTCACTTTTTGCAATCGGTCCCTTATCGTCCTGATTCTGGCTGACATATAATCAACCCTATTCCTAAAAGTGGAGGGTACATGGGCAATGATTGAGTGTTTACTCTGATTCCTGATTAAGTTAGTGCTATATATTCATGAACAAATTGTTATCTCTAATTATCTTCCTTAGTTGTGCGATATGTTATGCATGGGATCTTTCTAGTGTACCTGAATGTGAGATCTGGTTAAAGAATGGTGAAGGATTAACTGAAACAGCAGGCAATATCAGTGAGTGGAAGAGCATGACTGGATCTGCTTCCGCCGTGCAGGATCGGGCAGACCGTCATCCGCAAATGCTTTATGAGAACTGGCCAGGATATATTACTGCGGGGTACGGCAATAAGGGATCGCATCTGGTCATTGAGAATGGTCCGGACTCGGGACAGTCATTTACCCTGTTTTATGTAGGACGGGTGGGCAAACGGACATCAGCTGCCACGTTGTTTGGTAATATGATAGTAGGGAGTTATCCGGCTGGCTGGCAACTTGTTGTCATGAAAACAGGAAACCTCACAATGCAGTGTGGAACCAATACCAGGGAAAACCGCAGCTTTGGTGAAGTGAATGAGGAATGGTTCAGTGCAGCACTAGTTGTTGATGGTGTGAATTATCGTTTTCGTAATAGTTTATCCGATACAGTTTATAAAGGCCAATTCGAGGCGCCCATCCGATTAAGTGAAAATAAGTTTCTTATTAACGCACGATATCGGGGTGATACGCCTGTTCATTCCTTTGATGGCGAAACCGCAGAAGTGATCTACTTTGATCGTGCATTGAGTAAAAAGGAGACAGATCAGATATGGAATTATCTGCAGGATAAATTCCCAGATGCTTTTGTTGCGAATAGTTTGACTATTAAATCGATGGAGCCGTCTGGCAAGGTGGCTCCTGAAGGGGATACGATCACCATAGAATTCAATGTCCCTATTGGATTAGAACAAAAACTTCCGGTGGTGATGAAAAATGGGCTCTCGGGAAATCCTCTTAATGGAAAATGGTTTTTAGGGAATGGTAATCGGCTGGTTTTCAAGTCCTCGGAAGCATGGGATTCAGGTGATCTTGTAACGATCAGTATACCCGATGGATTTCGTTCATCAGATGGTAAGCTTCTATATCGAGATCCGAAGAGGGTATTGAGCTTCATTGTTGAGGAGGGGAAAGACCTTGGAACGGAAGAGTACTTTATCCAATCGATGGCTACCGTAAGGAATGGCGAACACAACCTTCCAATGAAAATCCAAGTACCAAAGGAAGGCGGGCCCTTTCCCGTTGTCTTCTGGGTGCACGGAGGAGGATGGTCGGGCGGGACCATGGAGGAATCCTCCGCTGGCAGCCATACCCAGGCAGATTACCTGGCATCCCGGCTGGGTGTAGCCAGTATTGGAATTGCGTATCGGTGCAAGGGATCTAAGGGGAACTTTACCGAAGCAATGGAGGACATTGATCTGGCATACAAATGGGTTTTAGCAAATGCGAAAAAGTACAACCTGGACATGTCCCGGACGGGATTTAGTGGTGGTTCCGCAGGATCACCACTTTCCTCCTTAGCTGCACAGCGCTATGCAGGCACCGATTCATATGTGGGCTACAATGGAGTATACAATTTTGTTCGAAATGAAGGATCGAGATTTGCCACCAGTGATGTCTATGGAATTGGTAATCCCTCGTTTGGAGCAAACTCTGCGATTCATAATCTTGCTTCGTCACCACCACAGACCTTGCTACTCCACGGATCGGCGGATACGACAATTAGCCCACAGCAGAGTGTCCTGTTCGCTGAGGCCATTGAAAAAAAGGGTGGTTCAGCGCGATACGTCATTTACGAGGGTGAGCCACACGCTTTCTTTAATCGTGGCAAGCAGATGGAGCTCCCGACCCTTTATGAGGTGAAGGAGCACTACAAAGAAGTATTTAAGCTAAATCTGGAAAATTAGTGTGAATAGACTCTTCACTTTGCCCTGTAGTGACAAACTAATACCTGTCGACTTTCATCCTCGCATTCGTTTCAAAAATGGCGAGCTGTTTTCGATCAGATTTCTATTTCAATTATGCTGCCCTTAGCTCCTCCTTTCCGTTTTTTGTTTCAGATTCGCGATAGTAGTAATTGAGTAGTCCTCCTAGCCGTTCACTTTTTACAATCGGTCTCTTTCCGTCCTGATTCTGGTTGGCAAATGGCATTGGAATCAGATTGTCCAAGCCCTGATGGTTCCGCTCGTGATGTTAGCCCGTATAGTTCTTTTCAGGCCATACATAAAGGGCAGTAAGTCAGTGCCTGTTTCAGGATCACCGACTTGCTTGTTGCCCCAAGTTAAGTTTTTCATAAAACTCGTGGGCCTTGGTACGGGCTGCATCCAGTTTTTCTTCTTCCTTCGAAGCTTTCTTCTGGTCCTCTTCGGGAGCACTGGCTTCTAGTTTAATGCCTTTACCCTTGTGCCAGAAGTAGGGGCGCTTGGCGGGAATTACTTCGATATCTCCGTCCACTTCGAGGGCGATAACGGTGACGATTGGATCGGGTGCGGTGACTGGGCCCCGTACGCGAACGGTTCCCTTGTCCAAATCCTGCTCTACCTGTAACGACTTGGATGGATCGGCCAACAACCAGGCTCTGCTTACTTT
>JAUVDD010000222.1 GCA_030595525.1 Puniceicoccales bacterium | reverse complement strand
GTGTGGCTGGCCTTGGTAATGGTGGAGAGGGTTACATCAGTTTCTCAATCGCCACAACTACAGGTGAAGGCATCACGACACCACGTACCTTCACTCGTTTCCGTCGCTGTACCCTCGTCGATAACTTGAATATTATCTGATAGAACCATGATCCTTGCCCGTGTAGACGGCCACGCCACGGCCACCATCGCTCACCCGAGTATGAAGGGACAAAAGATTGTCTTGTGTACTCCAGTGAACGAATTGGGCGAGGCGACTGGCACGCCGATCGCAGCTCTGGATCCCTTGGGAGCGGGCTTGCATACGAACGTGATGATCACCACAGACGGTTCCTGGTCACAAGGGACTGTTCACGATAAACATTCACCCATTCGGAATCAGGTAATTGGCCTGATTGATTAAAATGAAACCGGGACGCGTCATAGGGAAGGTCACCATGAGCCATGCTGCTCCACAATTTGCTGGAGCACGTTGGCTGGTTGTCGGTCCCATGGGACCGGATGAGCTTTCAGGGGAAAATCCTGATGGCATCTGCGACGGCTGGACACCTGTCGTTTATGACAATCTGGGAGCAGGTCTGGGCGATCCCATTCTTTATGTGGAAGGCGCAGAAGCCACTCAACCCTTTGATTATCCCATTCCTTTGGATGCCATCAACGTGGCACTCCTTGATACCTACAAATTTAAAACACCAACCAAATAATTTATTATGAGCAAATTCTACACCGCAAAAGATCTCGAAAAGATGGTAGCAGAAGGAACCTGTCTGGGAACCCTTCCGGCAGATGCCAAGTTTACGCCGATGGCACGAGACATCCTTCGCAAGCACAAGGTGAAGCCGGGTTCAGTCGCCAGACCAACTTCTGCTGGCGGCACTTCATCGGTGAAAATCCACAGCCCGGTACTTCCTGATTATGTGTACGACTGGAAACCGGGAGGTGATCCGAAGTCGTCTGCGGAGCTGGAGAAGTTCTTTTATTCCCCGGAGATACAGGTTCTGAAGGAGCGCATGTGCAACATTGGTCGTCGCATTTGGGAAAAAGGATACTCCGATGGAAATGGTGGCAACATCACCATTCGTGTCGGTGATAATCTGGTTCTTTGTACACCGACCCTGATTTCCAAGGGATTCATGACACCGGATGACATTTGCATGGTGGATTTCGACGGTAACCAGGTAGCGGGGACGCGGCCAAGTACGTCGGAGGTAAAAACCCACTTGGGTATTATGAAACACGAGCCCGCAGCCAAGTCCTGCGTCCATGCTCACCCAATTTATGCTACAGCCTATGCCGTCGCCGGCGTTCGACCCCCATCCTGTATCATTCCGGAACCAGAAGTATTCCTGGGAGAAATTGGGTTGGCGGAATATGATACTCCGGGCACGCCTGAGGTAGCTGACGCGGTTGGTCGGCTGGCCAAAAAACACCAGTCCATTTTGATGCTGAATCACGGTGTCATTTGTTGGGGGAAGGATGTCGAGGATGCATACTGGAAAATGGAAAATACAGATGCATTCTGCCAGACGGCGACGATCGCCATGCAAATTGGTGGTCCTAAGCAATATAGCCACGGTAAGCTCAAGGAGCTAATTGATATTCGAAAGAAGATGGGTATGCCAGACTATCGTCTGGATGATCTGAAGGAATGTGAATTGTGTGATGCGGATGAATACACAGTGAATTCTGCAGCTCAACAGGGATCCTGTGATTGTTCCGTGCCGCAATCGGGCGGGGGCGAAGTCGACGAGGCTTTGGTCCGGCAAATTACGGACATGATCATCAAGGAATTAAGCTAAACAAATTTTTAGAGGATGACAAAAAAAGATCCCATACGTGTGGCTGTTACTGGTGCGGCCGGTAACATTGGATATGCACTTCTTTTCCGCATTGCCTCCGGGCAAATGTTTGGACCGGATCAGCCGGTTGCCTTGAATTTGATTGAAATCGAACCTGGCATGGCTGCCCTGAAGGGCGTGACCATGGAATTGGATGATTGTGCATTCCCCCTGGTGGAGGAAATTGTCCAGACATCTGATTTAAGTGTTGGGTTCAAGGATGCCGATTGGGCTTTGCTGGTAGGTTCTGTTCCGCGTAAGGCTGGAATGGAACGAGCGGATCTCCTTGGTATCAACGGTAAGATCTTTGTCGGGCAAGGTAAGGCCATCAATGACAACGCAAAGAAAAGCTGTCGGGTTCTGGTTGTTGGCAATCCATGCAACACCAATTGCCTGATTGCCATGAAGAGTGCTCCAAATATCCCGAATGAGCAGTTCTTCGCCATGACTCGCCTGGACGAAAACCGTGCCAAGTCGCAGCTCGCTGAAAAAGCGGGTGTCAAGGTCAAGGACGTCTCGGAATTGTGTGTCTGGGGCAACCATAGTCCAACCATGTTCCCGGATTTCTACAATGCCCGCATAAATCGCCAAAAGGCGACCGATGTCATCACTGATGATGCATGGTTGAAGGATACTTTTGTTCCGACTGTAGGTAAACGTGGTGCTGCGATCATTAAAGCCCGTGGTGCGTCGTCTGCTGCATCGGCAGCCAATGCCGTTGTCGATACAGTCAAAGATTTGCTCACTCCGACCCGTGGTGGTTTCCATAGTGTCTGTGTGATTTCCAAGGGCGAATATGGAGTTCAGGAGGGCATTATTACCTCCATGCCAATTCGTGTGGACGGAATCGGAAATTGGCGAGTGATGGAAGGTGTCAAACTCACCGACTACGCGAAGGAAAAGATCGCTGCTTCCAATGCCGAACTTGTTGAGGAACGAGAAGTTGCCTTTAAGCAATTAGGTCTTTCAATCTAAAGATTATGAGCGCATCCAAATCCATATCGGTTGCCGCGGTCGACATGGGTGCGACCAGTGGTCGAGTATTCAATGTTCGCTGGGATGGGTTCCGGCTCGATTTGTCCGAAGCACATCGATTTAGTCACGGATTCGAGCGGTTAGGCAATCATTACTATTGGCAACCCGGCAATCTCTTCAGGGAGATTGTAACGGGATTACAGGCCAATTGTCGTGAATATCCCAATACATCCTCCTGTGGTGTGGATTTCTGGGGAGTGGACCATGCCTTGGTTTTGAAGGATGGTCGTTTGGCTCATCCGGTTTATTCTTATAGGGATGAACGGACACGTGACTTGATACCAGAAACGGGCTCCCAAAAGGCTAAAGACTGGTACACTATGACAGGTATTCCTCCGGTCATCTATAACACGAGTTTGCAGTTGAAAGAAACGATTTTGGCCATGCCGACTTTGAAGGACTGCGTTGATCGCTGTCTGTTTCTTCCAGATTACGTGAATTATCTGTTGAGTGGTTCGATGCTGAATGAAGTATCGATTGCCAGTACTTCCCAACTGCTTTCGCTGGATGGTTTGCAATTCGCTGACGGTCTATTGGATGAGCTGGGAATTCCAAAGCACTGGTTCTCTGGTCCCGCGACTGCGGGAAAGCGGTTGAATACGATCCGTGGAGAACGCGGATTGGAGAACTTGTACGTTTCCCTGGTACCGGGACATGACACATCCTGCGCATTTGAAGGTGCCCCGGGAGCCAATGACGACGACTTTATTGTCAGTACGGGAACATGGGTTTTGGCTGGCGCTTTTTCAAATAAGCCATTTCCGATTGAGAAGGGCCTTGCTCAGGGGATTTCTCACGAGCGCTGTGGCAATGGAGCATTTCGTCCAACAAAGATTCTTCTCGGCCTTTGGTTGGTGGAAAAACTCCTGGAAAGCTTCCAGGCAAAGCCTGCCGGTGCGGAAGAATGGATGCAGCTTGATG
>JAUVDD010000048.1 GCA_030595525.1 Puniceicoccales bacterium | reverse complement strand
GAAGCCAGTGTGCTGGATCTAGAAGTTTTGCCAATCCACTCATGGTGTTTGTCTCTGCTGTGCTTTACTTGCCGATTACTGGAATTTTTCCGCGCGCTTGATGAGCTTATCGACGCCCTTTTCGTTCGGATCAAGAGGCGTGCCCGGGTGGATACAGCGACCGGTGCACTTTTCAGCGGCACGGACAATATCCTTGAATGGACCACCCTTTGAATCTTTCACAAAGGCTTTCTTATTCTCATCATACTCGAAGATCTTCGGATTAATGTTAACGCATTCATCACAGGATGTGCATTCCATCTGATCAATCCATGCCGGCTCGTATGCTCCACTGGCTGCAGGAGGAGCAGCTTCGGATCCGTTAGTGGCAGGAACGCCCGCGGCAGGGGCCGGTGCGGCTGACATATTCAGGATAGCCTGGGCTGCACCGCCTTCACCGGTCAACATGGACATCAGTCCTTGTGCTAGTTTTTGTGCGGTTTCGCTGCGGACCTGAGCAGCGATTGCTTCCGGATCTACCTTCTTGGTGAGACCAGCAATGCCTTTCAGGGTGCGCCAGTAATCACGACGTTCCTCGGTGGATTTAACCAATTCCTCGGAAACGAGTACCCGCATCAAGCGGTTCTTCTTGTCGACTGCCCAGATGTACGGGAAGCATCCTTCGCGATCATCATCACCCATATCAAGGAAATCAACCAGAGGAATCATGTTATCATTCCATGCGTCCTGTGGTGCCTTGCGGAAATGCTTCCGGAAACGGCCTTCCTGGACAGCGAAGTCAGCGAAGGTCATCGGCAATTCCATGGAATGCTCGTTACCATCACCGTCAACGTACTTGAGGTTGTAAACCGGCCAGTCGGTTTCGACAGACGGATTACCTTCCAGGCTGAAACACTCTTCCCAGGAATCGCCTGCATCCGGATCAAAGGTGATTACCGGATATGCGCGGGATTCGAGAGCCATCTTGCTGCGGTAGGCAGTGGAATCATCAGGTACACCATGTTCCGGCTGACAGACTGCATACACATTAAAGAGGGCCGGACGACGGGAATTCAAACCGTCGATGAAGCTTTCAATCAAGTGAGTGTAATTGGCGATATTGCCCTGCATCACATAAGCCGAGCGGTGGGCTGCACCAATAAGAGTCATTTCCTTGCGGATTTCCGTCTTACCCTTCCAAGCCTTGCCATATGGAGCCATGTCGGATACCTGACCGATGAAGCCGGAGGTACAAGCCTGACCACCCGTATTGGAGTAGACCTGCGTATCGAGGACGAAGATCTTGATCGGACGACCTGACATGAGGGCGCGGGACAGGTTCTGGAAACCAATGTCGAACATCGCTCCGTCACCACCAATTGCCACAACCGGCGGACTGAGGAGGTATTCCTCGTCGGTGAACTTGGTCCAGTTGAAGTAGATCAGGGATTCCTCAACCTTCTTGATGTCCTCGTCTGCCAATTCGGCTTCTGCGAGACGTACAGCCTTGAAGCCATCGCCCATTGCCCGCATGTGACCTTCGAACAAGCCGAGGGCAACAGACGGTGCGTCCTGGAAGAGGTGATTGGACCACGGGAACGGATATGGATTGTACGGCCAGGAAGAACCATAAACCGAGGAACATCCGGTAGCATTCTGGATACCCATTGCAGCACGTCCGGTCTTGTGTGGACCTTCGGTGTAGCGCCATTTGAGATCCTTCAGCTTGGCCAACAAACTGGTGATAGACTTCAACCATTCCTGATCCAGCGGGGAACCTTCCTTGCCTTCGTCGAGGGCAGAGGCGAGGTCCGACAGTTTCAAGTCCTTGTTGGCACTCGCATCGACCGCCTTTTGAACGGCTCCAAGATCACTGATATCAACTGTTGCAGCGAGCTTGTCCTTGATGCGTTTTTCGAGGGCGGCAATCAGGTTATCAATCTTTTCAACCTGCTTTTTGACGCGACCCTGCATAAGAGCGGTCATGGTGCCAGTGAAGATGTGAAGAAGACTCTTTTCACCACAACCGGTACAGGCGCCATCACCACAAACCATGGACTGGTAGACGGACTTGTCCATGAGCATAGTTTCGAGGGCACCGATCTTTTCATCGATATCATCGATACGAATGAAGTCCTTCGGTGTGGTTGGCAGGTCTTGCCAGAATTCCCATTCGTCGCGCAAGCGCTGGACGGAATCCTTAGTTTGCGTTTCCGCAGTCAAGGCACCGTCATCACAAACCTCCACGCAAAGCATACAACCCTTACAAGTGTAGGGATTGACGGTGATGGAATATAGTCCACCAGAGCCGGCCTGGCCCTTTTCGCGCTGGTCGTAGTATGCCTTGGTAAATGCGAACTTGAACTCACCAATCGATTCCTTGAAGAGGGCAAATTCCTTTTCGAGGTCTTCCGCTTCGCCATTGGCCCCGGCGATGGTGTCTTCAATGGCAAGGTTCAATAGTGGTACACTGTTCAAGCTGGCCGTTTCGGAATTCGTTTCGGCGACAGACTTGCGCAGATGCTTTTCCATCGTGCGAACAGCCTTCGGGAGAAGTTTTACTTCGTGTCCAGCCTTTTGAATGCGCTTGATGACGGTATTGAATACCTCAACGATCGGCGTGCCCAATCCAGGAATAGCACTGTCCGGACAGACTGTGAAACAGTCGCTACAGGCAGTACATTTTTCCGGATGCCAAACCGGGTGGGTGAAGCGAATCTGCGTCATGTCGCGGTAGACACCGGTGTTGGCCGGTATCAGGGCGAGGGCATTGAACGGATCAGCCAAATTGTCATTTGGTCGGCCACCGAGATAGAAACTACCGGTCTGCTCCCAGAAACGGTGAATGTCTGTGCGCGGATCATCGCTCGCAGGCATACGTTTCAGAACGAGAGGCAGGTTTGTTTCTTTCTTTGCCGCTACAGCAGTTGTGGAAATGGTCTTGTCGGTGATTTCGGCGAGTTCATCGAAACCGCGGCGAACCACGCGCATGTTGTCTTCCACAACACGGGCTCCCTTGCTTCCGAACTTATACTCAACCTGATCCTTGATCGCCTTGAAAAGGGATTCTTCTGTCAGATTGGCTGTCTGCATCAAAGTGGAGCCAGCGAAGAAAGCACCCTGGAAGGCGATACCCTGCATACGGAACTGGAGTTCCGGATCAGTCGCTTCTTCCCGGGCTACCTTGAACGCATCGATGTAGAATACCCTGATATCATTCTGGACGATGTACTGGCGCGCGATCAACGGGAATGAATTCCAGACCGCATCTGCTGATTCCAGATCGCTCTGGATGATGAAGGTTCCGCCCTTTATCAGGCCGAACAACGGGTTCGAGTGACCGAATACATTCGGATCCGGGGAAAGGACTGCATCAACGAAGAAGTATTCGCAGTTGATACGGATCGGCTCCGGAGCTGCTGACAGATAGTAGGTAGTCGGTTGACCTTTCTTTTCGGAACCGTACTTCGGATTAGCCTTAATATCGTATCCGAGCAACTCGTATAAAGTGATGGCCAGATTCTTACCAGTAGTGATGGCACCCCAACCACCGACGGAGTGCATCCGGACGGTGACAGCTCCCTTTGGAAGGAGATTTGGATTCTTACTGCCCTTAACGGCCATCTCCTGGATGTTGGGATAGGATTCCAACAGTTTCTGCTGGTAAATCTCATTCTTCGGTGAGGACGGTTTTTCGTGGATGAAGTCGATCGACAAGTAGAAGAACTTCTTGTTATCGCCATTCGGAAGCATATTTTCCACTGCACCCACAACACCTTCTGGCTGCAGGTCACGGCTACCCATGCCAAAACAACCTGAATAAAGAGTCGGAGCGTCTTTGGATGTCTTGAAACTGGCGTATTTAGGATAGGGGAGTTTTTCGCCCTTTCCGCAGAGGCCATTTTCCATACACTTGCTCATCGTGGCACGGATTTCCCGAATCAACGGAAGATCTTCTGCCAGGGGCTGATCGGTCCGCTCGAGAACAGTGACGCCCTTGCGGCCCTTCAGGATGTGGCTCAGCATGTCGCCTGGGAAAGGACGGAACATGGTCATGTTTACCACACCGACTTTCAGCTTCATTTCTTCGCGCAAGTAATCGGCAACCGCTTCAGCGGTTCCGATCAGGCTGCCCTGACCAAGGATGATGTAATCTGCATCTTCGCATTTGAATGTACCAACACGACTGTATTTACGACCCGTCAGTTCACCGTATTCCTTCATGCACTCTTCGGCGATATCGGTAATGTGATCAAAGAAATATGGTCGCTGGGAAGCAACGGATTGCATGTAGGCGTCCTGATTCTGAACCGGACCGGAAAGGACAGGATTATCGACGTCCCAGAGAATCGGCACACGACGACGGGTCTTGCCGTAAATCATCTCCTGGGCAGGTGTCGGCGTGTCGATGATATCGTCCGCCTTGCCACAGAACTCCGCGATCAATTCACGTTCCGGTACAACCATGGTCTCAATCAGGTGGGTGGTCAGGAATCCGTCCTGGCCAACTGCACCCGGTGTCAGCGACAACTCGGCGATCTTGCGGGAAATGATGTTAAGGTCGGCCGCTTCCTGGGCGCTTTGGCCCATAACCTGGAAGAACCCTGTGTCATCCATCAAGTGATAGTCATCATGACCGGCATGAACGTTGAGGGTCGTCTTGGTGATGGCTCGGCAACCTACATTAAGAATGTAAGGCAACCGCTTGCCAACTGCGCCGTACAAAGACTCATGCATGTAGGCGATCCCCTGACCGGAGGAAAAGTTGGATGCGCGAAGACCTGTCATGGACATACCAGCAGTCACCCCAGCTGCGGCGTGCTCACCTTCCGGCTCAACGAAAATCAACGGGCGACCCGAGATATTGAGATGACCCTTGGCCGTCTCTTCGGCCCAGTATTCACCCATTTGGGTGGATGGGGTAATTGGGTAGGCGCCAGCGGCGTCACTCGATTCCCGCTCGCACATGATGACGGCGGTATTTCCATCCACAGCGGCTGGTATGCCAGGATATTTTACGTTCTTCTTTTCGGCAGCCATTATTCTACTCATTGTTAGTAATTAGTATTCGTTAATTAAATTGAAAATTATCGGGCGTCCGGACGGACGGGAAGAGGTTCCTTGCGGATGATTCGCTTGGCGGCTCCGCCCTTGATGGTCAGACCTTTTTCACGCCAGACAATTGCCCCTGTAGGACAGCGTTCAATGGGGATACGGGTGGCGAGGTTGTTTCTAGAGTAATCCACCACTGCAAGATTGTTTTTAATACAAACTAAACCTTCCGGGGCATCCATCGCACATCTGGCGCAACCGGTACAGGCGACTTCACAGTCGGCCAGGGCATCATCGCCCTCCGCCAGGCTTTTGCAGGCCACCCAAAGTTGGTGACTGACCGGATGCAGCTCGAACAGGTCCAATGGACAAGCTTCCACACAGTCATTACATGCTACACACTTGTCCTCGTTGACGACCGGAAGGCCGTGCTCATCCATATGGATAGCATCAAAATCACAGGAAACGTCACAGTCACCGAGTCCAAGACAGCCCCATGCACAGGCTTTTCCTCCGCCTCCAACAGCTACAGCGGCGCGGCATGTTCCCAATCCGCTGTATTCGGCCCTCATTCGGGCAACGTGGTTTCCTCCGGCACAGGCCAATCGAGCAACGATTTTTTCCTGTGTCCCGACTTCAACGCCAAGGTAATCTGCAATATAAGCCACCATTTCTCGGGAGCTGACTGTGCATTTGCTGGGATTTTTGTCTCCCGCAACACAAGCTTCTGCGAATGCCCGGCATCCTGGAGAACCGCAGGCCCCGCAATTTGTGGCGGGAAGCAATTCTTCCACTTCGTCAATCCGGGGATCCTCCTGGACGTGGAGCTTCTTGTTGGCAAAGGCCAGCACACTGGCAAGGAAGATACCGAGCCCGCCCATGAAAAGAAGGGCACTAATTATATATGCTGTGAAATCGGGGCTCAATGTTCGTCCTCAGTTCAATTGATCGGCGGATTTCCCACAGCCAGCCTGGTCCCAGTTGGGAGGCTGAGCAGAGTGTCCGCAGCACCGGGTTTATGGAACAGTTGGATGCCTTCGCTCAAACAAGCCATTCCTGGATCGGTCTCATTTACTCGAGGGTATTTGCACTGTTGGTGTATCATAGTAAAAAATATCCAGAATCCACCTTTCCCTTCGTTTTGCTAAGTGCAAGAAAGGAAATATCCCTTACTTTATTAATAAGTTTGGGTTTACAGGGGATGCTTAGCTATAAGTTTTCCTAAATAGGTTAGGGTGTTGGTCAAGGAAAACTTATACGACAAAGTAACTTTACTAAGCACTAAAATGCACATTTCTTTTATTGATCCACTTGACAAGCCTCGGAAAGAATTCGAGCGTTGCTCTTTTTCTCACAAAAACAGAAGCAGAATCTCTCATGTCACACACAAGAAACCATATCAAATTGGTACTAGCAACGGGTCTTTTGGCTGCATGCCAAACCATCCTTTGGGCTTCGCCTTTGGAAGATACAGTTAACACCCTTCAGCAATGGGTAGACACGGAGCGCATGATCAGCGAGGCTGCTTCCGGATGGGAAGCAGACAAGGCTTCCATGGAGAACCTTATAGCAATATATAAGGAAGAAGTTGCCACACTGGACAAAACAATCGAAGACGCTGAAAAGGACACGAGTGCGGCAGAAGTGCTGCGCAATGATCTTTTGGAACAGCGTGATGCGATTAAGAAGGTGGAGACGAAAGTCGTAAACGCATTAATCGAAGCAGAAATCAAAATCAAGACCCTTGAAGCTGTTTTGCCACCACCCTTGCGTCAGGAATTGCAACAGCTCTTTAATACAATTCCCGAGAATCCCAAGGACTCAGAACTGGTCATTGGTCAGCGTATCCAGCCCATCGTGGCGATCCTGACGCAGGTTCAGAAGTTTAATCAGGTAATTACACTGGTTGATGATTTCAGGGAATTTGAAGCGGATCGCACCGTTCAGACCGAAACAGTATACTTCGGACTGGGGGGAGCGTTTTATGTGGATAAGGCCAACGAGCATGCAGGAATTGGTGTTCCCGGAGAAAATGGATGGGAATGGACATCTGATAAAGCCCTTATTCCATCGGTTCGCTCATTTGTTGATATTTACCGAGGAACTAAACAGGCCCGGTATGTTAAGCTGCCAGTTAGCGTGAAGTAACGCCTGTTGGTCATATTTGAAACTCAATTATTGGATTTCCCGTGAAGAATACATTTAAAATCATTCTGATTTCCCTCTTTCCTCTAGGTGCCATGGCTGCTGACCTGAACAGTGTTCAGGCAGGTGCCGATGCTGACTTGAAAACAGCCTTGGCAGAGTACGCCAAGCTACAGGATAAGATTAAAGAGGAAAAAATCCCTCTTTCGAAAGCCCTTAACAATCTCCAGTCAGAGTTGCGTGATAAACGCAGGGAAGCCGAGCGTGTCCAGCGATTCAAGGACAACAGCACGGTTGACCTTAACTCCCTTGAGGAACGTGTAAGCAAGAGTCAGGAGCAATTGGACTATGTTGCCAATCTTGTTGCGGACTTTGGTGAGCGCTTCGAGCGCGACATCTCATTACCTGAGCATCAGGTTTATGAGGAAGAAATCACAGCGTTCAAGGCAGCGAGTAACATTGGTTCAAACGAAGACAAGCTGGCGAAAGCCAATCGACTTATTGAGCAGGCATTCATGCTGTCGACTTCGGTCGATCGTTTTCAGGCCTTGATCGGGGGACAGCTTTTTGACGGTGAAGCAGTTGTGGAAAGCGGTGAGGTTGAACAAGGAAAATTTCTGTTGTTCGGACCAAGTAATTACTTTAGCAGCACTTCCTCGGAAGAAGCGGGTATTGCCCTGAAGTCTGCCCTGAAGCCCCTGATTATAAATATTGGGATTGAATTGGATACAACTATTAAGAGTACAGTTACCTCGGGAGCTGGTGATTTACCCGTTGACCCAACGTTGGGCAGCGCCTTGGCCATGGCCGCCCAGGAAGAGACAATATGGGAGCACATCCAAAAGGGGGGTATTTGGATTTGGCCAATTCTTTTCTTTGCCTTCCTGGCAACCGTTACGTCTCTCTTCAAACTGATTGAGATTTACTCAGTCAAGATGCCGCAGCCGGGTTCTCTGCATGGTATCTTGAAAGCCCTGAATGAGGGTGATCGTGACAAGGCGATGGAACTGGCGCAGGAAGTACGTGGTCCGGCTAAGGCCATGCTTGTTGACGCAGTCGAGCACAGTGAGGAAAGCAAGGAGTTGGTTGAGGAAGTCATGTATGAGCGCATGCTGGAAGTACAGCCACGTCTCGAACGCTTGCTTCCGTTTATCGCCGTTACTGCTGCAACTGCCCCGTTGATGGGTCTGTTGGGTACGGTCACCGGGATGATTAATACCTTCAAGCTGATCACGGTGTTTGGTACAGGCGATGCGAAACAGCTCTCCAGTGGTATTTCTGAAGCATTGGTAACCACTGAGTTTGGGTTGATAGTAGCCATTCCATCACTAATCATGCACGCCCTTCTGAATCGGCGCGCGCAGGGCGTGATGGCCAACATGGAACGGATGGCTGTTGCCTTTGTGAACGGTCTTGTCCGTAAAAACTAATTTCTATCGGAGATCCATCCCGTGCAAACGATCTGGGAACAGTTTCAAGTAGAATTCATGACGATCCTCACCGATGGTGGGGTTCTCATGGTACCTCTGACTATTCTTGCCCTTACTATTTATTGGTCAGCCTTTAAGTTGTACTTTTTCTTCTCCGAACACTTCTTCTACAAGGTTAAGCGGGGAAAGTTGGTTGATTTAGTGAATGACCCTAGCCTGGCCAAAGGAGAGTTGCGACATCTTCTGGAATATACGCAGGCCGAAGAAGTGAATGACGTTTTGAAAGTGCGTTCGCGGTTTTTGGAAGTCATTAATTCCTATTTGGCCGGGATCGATTCCAAGCGAACCTATCTCCTGATCCTGGTGACAACGGCGCCGCTTATGGGATTACTTGGAACGGTCATGGGTATGTTGACTACATTCAGTGGTCTGGCAGTCAGCACAGCCGGCGCCACGGTTGACCAGATTGCCGCCGGGATATCGGAGGCACTGATCACAACCCAGACGGGCCTGATTATTGCGATTCCTGCCTATGTAATGGCAACGATCATACAAAAGAGACGGAATGAAATGGAGGCCTGTTTGACCACCATGGAGACACTTACCGTTCAGCTATACGAAAAAAAATCTAAAACCGGTTAAAATTCAATGAAACGCAGACGAGTATTTTCAGCTAGCCAAGGGAGTGAAGAAATTAACATCTCTCCGTTGATCGACATGGTTTTCATCCTCCTGATCTTCTTCATTGTGACCACAGTGTTCGTTGAAGAAACTGGAGTGGAGGTTACCAAGCCGCAGGCCGCTTCCCAGATTCAACTGGAGAAGAACAGCATCCTGATAGCGATAACCGCCAACAATAATGTTGTCTATGGTGGGCGAGACATCG
>JAUVDD010000012.1 GCA_030595525.1 Puniceicoccales bacterium | reverse complement strand
TCCATAGGGACTGATATCCAGTCCCCATTGCAAAATCCCAGGAATCCGGTGTGAGACAGGTCGAAAGTAGGCCTGTGCATGGTTAATTACAGAGGAACTGTCTTTCAGTCCCGGCAATACATCTACAAACCTGAACAAGGCTATGCGGAATTCAGGATCCTCCATGGCCCAGCACATGAGTTTGCTAGTGTAGGCTTTGGGGTCCATGAAGCTCATTCGCTTCCCCCGGATTTCCTCAAAGCAGTCCTTCCCAGTTCTGTGAATTGCTGCTTCAAGCTCAGTCATAATAGAATTCGTCATTTCACCACTATTTTTAATTTAGGCATTCAGCTCATTGGCTGCGAAGTTAGCGTGATTCTTGACTACTGGGACAGAACCTTCAACCATCTTTATTCAGGTTAACCGGAATTGCCTGATTAATCTAAAATATTATCTTCTTTAACTATGCGATTTTCCAAATATCATGCCCTCGGTAATGACTACTTGGTTTTAGACCCGAAAGACGCGGCTGAATTACCAGTAGATAAGGATGTTATCACTATTTGCCATCGGAATTTCGGGTTGGGATCGGATGGAATATTGTATGGTCCACTGCCCACAGGAAACGCCGATTTCGGGTTGCGAATCATTAACCCGGACGCGAGTGAAGCGGAGAAGAGTGGCAACGGATTAAGGATTTTTGCCCGATATCTAAGAGACGTTGGTCTGGTGGGAACCAATCCATTTACGGTAGAGACACCTGGGGGAATTGTCACTTGCGTAGTAAATAAGGACGCCTCGTCCATTACAGTGGATATGGGACGTGTTTCCTTCGATGCTTCGGTCATTCCGGTAAATAATTTCGAGGGAGAAGTCTTGGATAAGAATATCGTTTTGAATGGTAGATCCTACAAAATGTATGCTGCGACAATTGGGAATCCACATTGTGTATTACCGATGGAAGACGTAAATCAGGGAATCGCCCACGAGCTGGGACCATTAATTGAAAATCACTCCCTGTTCCCAAATAGAACAAATGTTCAGTTTCTGAAAATTCTTGATGATAAGAATATCCAGATAGAAATTTGGGAACGCGGTGCCGGCTACACATTAGCCAGTGGCAGCAGTTCCAGTGCGGCCGGGGCTGTTGCCCGCAGAATGGGATTGGTTGGTGACGATATAACCGTACACATGCCGGGTGGCAAAATCCAATTGAATATCGATTCCAATTACCAAGTGCGGATGACTGGACCAGCTACAAGGGTTGGACAATTCGATCTTGATCCTGAGGCGCTTTAAATCAACAAACCAGCTGTAAAGAAAATCCCGCCTAGAACCAGTAATAAGGCAGTCGTCCCCAACAGGGAATTATAAGTTCGTCTGTCGACAGCTGTATTTAACCGGATAATGGTTCGGACAAACAGTGGTACCGTCAACAGCATGAGATAACATCCGGGTAACTTGCCAGCGGTGGCGAAAAACAAGGGGATGGTAACCGTCAGGACCGACATCACGACATATTCCCCGATTCCGAACCTTCTACCAATTCTCACAACAAGAGTTCGTTTACCAGCTTCCCTGTCCAAAGGAGCATCTCGAACATTGTTTACAACCAGAAGATTAGTAGCCAGTGCACCGGGTACCGATCCTGCGAGGAATATCCACAAGATACCCGACAACGAACCATGGTTGAACTCAAAACTTCCTGTCTGCACATAGTAGGTGAATCCTGTGGCAATCCATCCGAAGAAGATGAATACAAAGACATCTCCCCACCCATTATAACCTAACGGATAAGGGCCTCCAGTATAGGCAATTCCACAAATAATCGATAGGATCCCAACAACGAAGAGCCCCCATCCACCAAAAGGGACCAGCATGCATCCGGTTACAAAGGCCATGCCGAAGATAACCAACATCCCCGTTCTCATGGAATTAGGAGCTATCCATCCGGAGGCTACGGCACGTTTTGGTCCGATCCGACGCTCATCATCTGCTCCCTTCAGGAAATCATAGTAATCATTGGCAAAGTTTGTCCCAATCTGGATCAAAACTGCGAAAACCAAGCAGATGAGCCACGGCAAAAATGAAAATCCATTGACTGTCTCAGCTAAGGCACCCCCGATGGCTACTGGCACAATGGCAGCCGGTAGCGTTTTTGGGCGGGAAGCTAAAAACCAATTCCGTGCATTACTCATTTCCAGATAAACTGTTTACCAAATTCCCTCGATGGCAATCCCTTCGCGAAAATGTGGCAAAATTGAATCAGGAAAACGGATTTGGATCCCTTTTGGTCTTTGGTGTGATTCATAGTTCATTTTTCCGTGGTTGATAAATATCGTCTCGTTCCAAGGGTTTTCCCATTCCCACAATCGTGGATTCGCATCATTAATTATGGTTATTTTCAATGAATTCAGCCGAAACCATTTCTCACCCGGATCAGTATCCAGAACTAGCCAGGGTTCTTCCGAAAAAGGATTAATATAACGGCTGTCAAAAGCGTTCTGGAAAGCGTCCGTCAATTGCTGGTAATATAGATAGTCTCTTTCTTTCTCAATTTGATCCTCCAGTCCCGCCAGAATTCTTCCTGCAAGATGAAAACCGGATAATGAAACAAAGGATGTGATCATCAATAGCGCCATTACTTCCAGCAGTATCTGACCCTGCTTGCACGTTATTCTGTCAGGATTGCCCATCGATTTTATTTTCCATGTCCAGAATGGTGCTCCACCTTATCCATTTTCCCGAAAATGAATTCAGATATTCTATTCCAACAATTCCAATATTTTCTTTTTGGATGGTTGTTTTTCGCCAACAAATCCAATGTCCGGAATGTTTTTCGGCAGGAAGCCAGGATTCATTCGGAATTTCCACAACTTCCCATTCCCTGACATCGTTAAGTCTGCAAATGACGACAGTTCCGTTGCTCTCTGACCACGTTTCGGTAACCTTTAAAAATGCTTGTCCCAGATATTCCTGATAATCGGATTTTTCCTGAAGCTGCATTACCAGCAACAACACTTTAAGCGAAATTGTGGAGAATACCGCAAATAGCGATATTGCGGGAATTACCTCCAGTAAGGTGAATCCTTTCACTGTATTTAGGGATCTCATTTAGATTCCCAATTGGTGGCTATGACCTGACCGTCGGCATCCAGACTATAAATGGCTACCTGTTTCCATACATCCGTGAGGATGTAATTTATCGGCAAACCCGGCATTTCCTCTGGATAGATTCTTTTGTCTCCATCTGAATCCAGCACTATTCGAATGTCTGCATTTCCGTATCCATCCATGTAGGTTTGTTCTTTAGCAGAGCTTTTTAAGTATATGGCCAAGTCATCACGCCATTGATTACCAGTTTCATTGATTTGAACTTCCCCACCTGTCAGGCTTGGTGGCCAGCTTCCATTGTCATATTTGTATAACCGGCAGGACAATTCCAGATTCGAAAACAGATCAGCCGTTCTTGTTTTAGCCATCCAGTTTTGAATGCCTTTTGTTCCACTTAATCCCACTCCCGCCATAATTCCTATCACGGATAGCACAACTAGTAGTTCGATCAGACTGAATCCCGATGACGAATATGGAAATGCGGCAGTTTTCATTATCCTATGCTATGGAAAGCGGCTAATCTGAAAGAAGATTCTTTTCTACCTAAATTTATCCGGCATTGACAGGTATGAAAATTAACGCCTAATTGAAACTATCTTGTGTGAAAGCCGTGTGTGTACGGCAACTGTCACCTTGGTGTTTTGGCATTCCGCCAAATGAGGATTTTTTCCGACATGGATTTGATATACTTCAGATCCTGTTTCCCTTAACCCGTAATCTGCAATTATATCAATGGAACCAGAAAAGGATTCTTCGACAACCATTCCGGTTGAGGGGATTTTTGAACCGCAAAAGAACAAGGCGGGCATCCTGCTTAATCCCAAATACAATGGGAAAGGTCGCCCCACAGATCCATTCGTTCCCCGCGAACTGGTACGTCGTTTTAAATTGAAACGTGGCCAATGGGTAACTGGTAATGGGCATTCTGATGGCAATCATCCCAATCCAAAAGTCAGGTTTATTGAGACTTTGGATGGATTGTCTGTCGAAGACCGCCGTAAACAGCTCAATTTCGACCAATTGACGACAATCACACCTGACTCCTGGTTACAGTTAGAGCGAAAAGGCTCAGGGAATATGACTTGTCGGGTAATGGACATTTTCTGCCCGATCGGTAAAGGTCAGCGTGGCTTAATCGTTGCTCCTCCTAGAACGGGTAAGACAACCTTGCTTCAAGATATCGCCCTGGGGGTGCATGAAAACAATCCGGAGTGTAAAATTGTCATGCTTCTGGTGGATGAACGCCCCGAGGAAGTAACGGATATCAAACGCAATACTCCCGGGATTATTATCGCCTCTTCCAATGATGAGCAGACCTCAAATCACCTGAATGTGGCAGAAATGGCTATCGAATACGGCAAACGCCAAGTCGAGGCCGGTCATGATGTCATAATTCTCATGGATTCTCTGACGCGTTTATCGAGGGCCTACAATTCTTCTCGTGGAGGCAGTGGCCGGACCATGACAGGCGGTTTGGATATTCGTGCACTGGAGAAACCTCGCCAGTTGTTTTCGGCGGCACGTAACACCGAAGAAGCCGGTAGCCTGACTATCATTGCATCCGCCTTGATTGAGACAGGTAGTAAAATGGATGAACTGATCTTCCAGGAATTCAAGGGAACCGGGAACATGGAAATGGTTCTCGATCGCAAGGTGGCCGAATTGAGAATCTGGCCGGCAATTAACATTGCTGCATCCGGAACGCGTCGTGAGGAATTGATTCTTCCAGAAGAGGAATTGAAAAAATCTCACTTTTTCAGACGTGCCCTCGCTGGAATCAAAATCGAAGATGCGGCAGAAAGTGCGGTCGAACGACTCTCCAAAACAACCACAAACGAACAGTTTTTTAAACTTATCGACATTTAATATCGATATTTAGGGGATTTTGCTTGCCCGGTGAATTGCCCAACTCTTAATTGCTGCTTTTTCCAGAATGCAAAATTTCGCTGATCAATGCCTAGACATGGCGAGGGCTATCCTCAGCCAGAATTTGAGCGCAATCCAGCCGGATGGTAGTATCCATCCTGTGGCTGGTGAAGAGAGCCGGCCGGACGAGCCCGGTCATGCCGCGTTGGCGATTGGTGAATTCCATCGAGCCACTTCGGAATCTTCTTTTGAGGACTTGGATCTCGTTGACCTTGCCGCGCGCTGTATAACCGCCCAGATGTTCACCGCTGAAGAGCTGGAGAATGGACTTGGCTATGGTGCCTTGGGATTACTTTCCTTTGGTCCAGCCAAGGAAAGAAACCCGGTATGGGAACGTCTACTAGACCCTACCCGCGAACGTATGGATCGTAGCCTCCTCGCGAGGACTGATTACGACAACCACTTTCAGGCATACAATATCGCAAAGGCTGTTACCCGGTTCTCAATGGGCCTCTCCAAGAAGGACGAGACAGGAAAGCTGATCGATCGCTTTATCGAACGGGTACAATCATCTAGCTCCGCTGGATATATTGATGATGCTCCGAAAAATGGTGTTGGTGGAGTCTTTGACGTTTACGGAGCAATGAGCTTGGTATTCATCCGGCAAACCCTTCAACTGCACGCCAATATTCATTTACGGGACCGCAAGCTTCCAAGTCTCAGGACTGTTGCTGAAAAATACCTTCGCCTGCTTCCCGATATTGTTCGAACTGACGGACAAGGATGGGTCTTCGGATCATCCATTGGTGTTTACGGCCAGATGCACTGCATTTCATTGATTCTGCAGGCGATGAGAGATGGGTGGATCGCTCAGGAGAAAATCCCGCACTACACTGAATTGTTGCGACGCTTGTTCCAATATTTCTTCCTTACATATCTGGATCAGGAGCAAGGATTTCTGGTTGTGCGTGATGATGAGCGCGATACGCGTCCAGAACACACCACCAGAATGGTTAATTTTGATGGTGCTCGCTATCTGTGTCAGTGGGCACGTCTGGCCAGGGCTATCGGCGGAAAAATGGAAGCCGCTACTGCACCTCGCCGTACAGGTGGTCGTTGGGTTATTTTTGATAAGGGATCCAAAAAGGAACAGGGTCTGTACATATATCAGGATACCGAAAGTGGTTTACAGGTTCAGTTGCCATTGATTGGCGGCAACAAGTCAGGTAATTCGGACTATCTCCCCTTCCCGCATAATCCGGGTATCTTCGACTGGCCTGCCAATACCTATTTACCCGTGATGCTGCCGGAGTTGACCTTCGGTGACAAAACCGTAATTCCGGCTTACTATGGCAAGCGTTGCGTAACCGGTCTTGGGCTCAGACGGAGTTTCTACTTTCGATACGAACAACCTGAACTGATTACAAAGGATGAGGAAATTCTTCCTGGCCTTGGCAGTGTAAAGGTTTCGTGGAGTTTCTCAGGTAAGAAGATAACCAGTGAATTTGTTTTCACAGTGAAACGTCAGATCCAATGTGACCGGTTCAGGTACAATCTTGTAATTGGCTCTCCCCACTCCGACAAACATGCTCCAATGACCTTCACTCTTGGAGAAGAAGGCCTCGGATGCAACGTCGTGAAGGATGACTTCCAAGCTGTATGGCAGGAAACCGAAGTGGTGACCAATGAACATGCCTATCGGACATACTGGGGTAATCTACACTACATCCAAAGTCTCGTTCGAGATCATCCGCTGATCATGCGACCTGGCCAGCAATATCGCCTGACCATTTCGTTTGAGCCGGATGTACAGATGCTGGATGGCTGATCATCCATTTCATCCATGTTATCTGTCCGTATTATACCTTGCCTCGACGTAAATGCAGGTCGGGTCGTTAAGGGAATTCGCTTCAAGGAACTGAGGGATGCTGGTGACCCAGCTCAATCCGCCAAAGCCTACGAATTACAGGGAGCGGATGAATTGGTATTTCTCGATATAACGGCTTCTTCCAGTGAACGGGATATCATGAAGGACATCGTCGAGAAGACAGCGTCTGAATGCTTCATGCCGTTAACTGTTGGCGGTGGATTGCGTTCAGTTTCCAATATCCGTGACATGCTGAATGCGGGGGCTGACAAAGTCAGTTTGAATACGGCTGCCTTACTGGACCCTGATCTGGTCTCCAATTCTTCCAATAAGTTTGGGAATCAGTGTATTGTGGTTGCCATAGATGCCAAATGGGACCCTTCGGTTGGAACTTGGCGGGTCTACACTCACGGAGGAAGAAAACCTACCGAGTGGTTGGCAATCGAATGGGCGAAAGAAGTTGTTCGTCGTGGAGCTGGTGAAATACTTCTGACCAGTATGGACGCTGACGGAACAAAGGCCGGATATGACATTGGTTTGACTAAAGCGATTTCTGAAGCGGTGGAAGTCCCTGTGATCGCATCAGGTGGTGCGGGTACACTCGATCATATGGTCGATGTCCTAAAGGACGGCAAAGCATCTGCGGTTCTCGCTGCCAGCATATTCCATTTTGGAGAATTCACTATAGAGGAAACCAAAATTCATCTTCAGAAGGCTGGTCTCCCCGTGCGCTTGACCCGTTGATCGGGACAGCCCAACTTTATGCTCCATTAGGTTTTCCCGAACCAGACAACTTTATCAGAATTTATGGATTTCCCGGACAAGTTTATATTTCATCAACCATAGGCTCAGAAAATAGGATATTGCGGCGGCGGGAATGGCCATAGTCACAGTCACAAGGTGGCCAAGTCTACCTGGTAAACCGAACATCCCGACAAGTCGCGAACAAAGAACTGTGATCGCAGCTAACAAGGCCAGTGACAGAGCCAACTTAACAATTCCGATTCCATTGACTTTACCAATTGTTTTTCCGGGAAGAAATGCCTGTAGGGCTAAACAATGAACTGCTCCACTCGTTGTATTTGCCATTGCCAATCCGACTGCTCCCCAGATTCGCATAAAAACCAGGCCAAGAACCAAATTGAGGATCAGGTTAACCATGGCCAGTCGCACTGGAACCTTCATTGATTGCCGGGAGTACCAAGCGCGGGTTAACAGAGTAGACCATGCGAAGAATGGCAGTCCTGCTGCGGATGCAATTAGTACCGGGATCGCAGCAGCAACATCACGACTCTCAAATAATCCCCACTGGAAGAGAAATCCCAGAATCGGCTCAGCAAGCAGGGCTAATCCAAGGGCAGCTGGCAATGTTATGGTGAAAATCAGTCCCAGTCCCCGGGTAAATATCTTTGCAAACCCCTCTTCCTGACCCAGGGAATTCAGCTTTGAGAGCTCAGGGAAAATCACCGTGGTAATGGCTATTGCAAACACTCCCAGGGGCAGTTCGACCAAACGACTGGCAATATACAACAATCCTGTTGCGGAATCATCCAGAGAGAAGGCTAGCAAGCGAGATACCAGAATATTGATTTGGAATATCGCGGCTCCCAACAAACCGGGAATGAACAACCTCAGGATCTTGTCCAAATCGGGATGTTTGCGGAAATTCAACGCCGGTTTCCAGCCTTCCCTTACCAGTCCCCAGGCCGGTATGCCAAATTGCATCAATCCGCCTATCAGGACTCCTGTCGAAAGAAGCACAACTCTTCCATATTCGCTCTCAGGAATTATGAATATCCCTCCCAATAAGGCAGCAATCATGGACAGGTTTAGCCAAACTTGATTGAAAGCAGCTAATCCGAAGCGCCCCATTACATTCAATAGTCCACAGACAAGGGCTCCCATGCAGATAAAAAGAACGTACGGGAACAGAATTCTGGAAAGATCCGCCCCGATATACCATCGCTGATCGAGTCCATCAAATTGACCAACCAATCCGAAAAGCGGAATGGCTAATATCAGGAGAAATAACAAGACGACACCCAACCGGCTTAATATCGCATTAAACAGTTCAAAAGTCTCATTTTTCCCCTGCCTGGCCAATGTCTCAGATAGTATAGGAATTGAAGAAGACGTCAGTGCACCTTCGCCCAATAACCGCCTGAACAGATTTGGCAGGGTAAAGGCCAAAATGAAGGCTGAATTCAGGGCACCTGTTCCCAGTGCTGCAAACAGAAGGATGTCTCTCGCTAGTCCAAGCATCCGTGAGGCCATTGTCCAACCAGCCACTTCCGAAATACTTTTCGCTAATTTGCCCATTGGGAAAATTTTTGTCCCTATGGTGCAAGAGGACGAGAAAATTCGCTGATTGTCTGAAACTTCGCTGATATTTTGATTTTGCCTTTCCCTTCGTGCTTCGATGAACCATCATCCGTTTCCATTAAGAAAATTTGATAGAGCGATGTCATTGTTGGATACATTAACGGCAAAACTTCAACGCCATCCAAAGCGGATTGTTTATCCTGAAGGTTCTGATCCCAGAATCATCCAGGCAGCCCGTCAGTTGGTCACCTGGCGTTGCGGCGTACCGATTTTACTCGGTGATCGGGCAGCGATCAAGGACCGGGCCAAACGGCTTGATGTTCGTCTTGATGGTATCCGTATCATGGAACCTGGCCGTAGTGATGATTACGATTTATTCCTGCCGATGCTTGATTCGCTTCCTGCGTATTCCGAACTGCCATTGGATGAAAGAAAGAAGCTTCTGTTAAACCATCATAATTTTGCAGCCCTGATGCTACTATCAGGGCGTGCTGATGCTTTAATTGATGGAGCAACAGTTACTACATCCAGCGGGTTACGATCCCTTTTTAGAATCATTCCCAAGCAACCCGCCGTGAAGACGGCTTCATCCATGTTGATTCTTGATCAGGAGAATACAAAGGTTGGAACAAACGGAATCCTGTTCCTTGCAGATTGTGGAGTGATTCCTGACCCCAACTCTTCCCAGTTGGCAGATATTGCAGTTTCCACCACCGCTATCGTTCGTCACTTAACCGGAGAGAAGCCACGTGTCGCCTTTCTGAGCTTTGCTTCCCATGCAAGAAAACCTGTTCACGATTCCATCTACAAAATCCGGGAAGCAGTCCAGATTGCCGAGGCGATTGGTGCAGCGCGTGGAATTGATGCAGACTACGAAGGTGAGCTACAGCTGGACACAGCTCTGGATCCTGTTGTGGCTGCCCAGAAGGGTTTTTCCAACAGCATCGTTGCCGGAAAAGCTAACGTTCTTATTTTCCCTGATTTGAATTCAGGCAATATTGCCTCGAAAATGCTACAGGTAGTTGCAAATGCACGAACCTATGGACAAATCATCGTTGGATTGGAAAAACCATGTGCCGAAATTAGTCGTGGGGCCCATGTCTATGATGTTGTCGGAACTTCGATTATCACGGCATGCCAGGCAATTGACAGGGCTTTGTTAAACAGAAAAGCAGGTGGGGAAATTCGTGATGGCAGACCCAAGCTTACATAAGAAACCCGAAAACAATAAGACCCCGCGATTATTTGTGGCGGCTACGCGTCAAAACGATGGCAAGACCACCACCTGTCTAGGCTTGTTTGCGGCGCTTCAACATCGTTTTAATGAAGTTGGCTATATCAAGCCTATCGGTCAGCGGTTTATCAACTACCACAATCAATTGATCGACGAGGATTCCATTCTGTTCAACAAGACTTATTCTATCCGCACTCCTATTGAAAGTATGAGTCCGGTGGCAATCGACTCAACTTTCACCCGGCGTTATTTGGATAACCCCGAAGAAACCTATCCAATTCTTGTAGATAAGATTGTCCGTGCCTTCGACCGTTCCGCATACGAGAAGGATGTCATTATCATCGAAGGTTCGGGTCATGCAGGCGTCGGGGCCATATCGGATCTTTCCAATGCCCAGGTGGCCAAGCTCCTTGATGCCAAGGTCGTCATTGTTTCCAGGGGTGGGATTGGTAAACCAGTCGATGAGATTGCTCTCAATAAGAGCCTTTTCGACAGACATGGTGTCGAGGTGGTGGGTGCCATCCTCAACAAAGTTGAAATTTCCAAACGGGAAACAATCGAGCGCTATGCCACCAAGGCATTGGAACGTATGGGAATACCTCTTCTGGGAATCATCCCGAAGACCGATTCACTAACCCACCCGAACCTCTCGCAGGTGGTTGAAGCGGTCAAAGGACGCTGGTTGAATGGTAAATCGCATGGCCAGTTCAAGAGGATATTGAATGTAGTAGTCGGTGCAATGACAGCAAAAAGCCTCATTGATTACCTGGGACAGGGTGTTTTGGTTATCGCTCCGGGCGACCGGGAAGACGTGCTCTTGTTGTCCATTGCGGCCTGTACAGTGACAAGAAAAGAACCGCTGGCGGGAATTATTTTGACCAGGAATATCCTCCCCTCCCCACATATCATGGAAATGATCGCCCAGACCAATATTCCTGTAGTGATTAGTCACGAGGAAAGTTATACGGTTGCGTCCATGATCAATTCCATGACGGTCAAGACTCAACCCAATGACGAGGAAAAGATTCCTTTGATCAAGAAATTGATCATGGAGAATGTCGACACGGACGCGCTTCTGAGCAAGCTAGGTATTTAAGAGGGAATCGTCTAGCGGGTCTGTTTGCGTCGGCGGTATTTTAGAGTCACTAATTTGTCCAATCCGGAAAAGACGATTACTCGATTTATTGCCGGACTACTGATCCTGACAACGAGTTGCTTTCCATGGTCTTTTAACCGAACATTCTCGGCAAATAACCAATTTACACCCATCGAGTCGATCATGCGTGAGACCCGCATATCGAGATAGAGCGACTTCCATGACTCGAACCCGTGTTTTGACAGCGCATCTACCATACCTCTGCGTAATGCGCTCACTTGGGTACTAGTGACATCCGTATCAAGGATGACGTGCAGCCTGCCCTTTCTTTCTTCTAACTTGATTTCCATCACTTCGGATGGATCCGGTTCTAATGCGGTACTAGACATCTTATTGTTTCCCCGGCTTAATTTGGAAATCAAAGACCAGTGAAGTTCCTTGATTCTCAATACTGAAATTATCACTCAGGTGCTGAACTATGCCCAGTCCGAGGTTATTACCCGTTTCCCTGCCAGGTTTGACTAAACGTTTTTCAAGGTCAAAACTGTGTCCTTTACCCGGATCATCAATAAAAACTCGAATGGTATCTTTTTCCTCGTTGAGGCTGATCTGAAGATGCGCAAATTTCTCAGAAGAAGATTCACACCCATGCGTTAAGGCATTGATCATACCTTCACGAATACAGATTAACAGTTCATAGAGTCGGTCACCAAGTCTATCCTGCAAAGCGAACGATATGCTACGTCTCCAATTCGATTGCAAGTGGTCGATATGATCCACCTCCGTACCGGCGTAATGTTCACTTAGAATAGGTTCAAATATCTGATCTGCAGTCATTATTACATTTAATCTATATCGAATGGCTAATATATCATCTTGAGGCTTAATTGGCAAACTTTCAAACTTATTAAATTCACGCATAAACCGGAATAACAAGCTGAATTTGTTGATATCTAAAAGTTCTGCAAATTCGACTAATCCATCTGTAAAAATATACAATAATCCCCTATTTCTTAACGGAATACTCTCCGGTTCAGTATCGATTTCGTTCATCCATCCAAGGGGCCATCTGCCATATTCACAGGATTGAATTCTACCAGAATTGTCTACTGTAATGCATGGAGTAAATCCGAAATTCCAATGTAGAATATAGTCATCCTTCGGTCCTAAATCGATTGCTGAAAGTGCGAGGCTGATAATATCCTGATTGTTCCCGGAATTATTGGATTGTGATAACAAGGAAAGATTCGATAATTCAACGGCCTTTTTAATTTGCGTACCACTTTCCAGGCCTCCTTTGAAAAAACCCTGAAAATAGGTTGAAACAAATCCTGACCGGATATCGTGCCCCGAAATATCCCCCACCAGAAAGACATATCGTCCCTTTCCATAGTCGTGGGTAATGAGGAAATCCCCACCCACTTCATGCAGTGGACGATAAAACACTTGCAGACGATCCTGGAGCGGTTGGGGAATGTTGATGTTCATTGATTGGCCCAAGTGTTCCAATTCCTGCAAACCTATTCTGTCGGATTTGTATTTTCTTAACTGAGCAGTCTTTTTAACTGCCTTCACGATAATCATTCGAAGGGTCTGGTGTGTAACTGGCTTCTCGAGGTAATCGAAGACTCCAATAGAAATCGATTGTTCAACAATGGATTTCTCCCCTTGACCAGTGATAATCAGCGTTGAGACAGTATCGTCCTGATCACGAATCCAGCTTAATAAATCGATGCCGGATTCACCCGGTAAACGATAATCTGAAAGTACTGCAAAAACCTCCTCGATTTTATGGCCCTTAAGCAGTTCTCTGGCACTTTCTGCACTGTCGGCAACCAGCACATTGAATCCTGACACTTTCAGACTCGATTCCATGAAGGAACGTCCGTGAGGATCATCTTCAACAATCAATACCGTGGGCTTTGGGGAAGGAAATTCGACCATAATAGACGACATTTTGTTGTCACAGATCAGAGGCTTTGGCAACTTGAAAGCCTGATATGAAAAGCATTCCTGAACACATTGCCCCTTCTGATTGGTCAATTCTTGAAAGACTTGCGATGGAATGTTCCAAGGCAGGCGGCCGTGCATATTTGGTCGGAGGCAGTATACGCTCGGCGCTGCTGGAAGAACAAGTTGCCGATTGCGATGTTGAGGTGTTTGGTGTGCAACCTCCACAATTGGAATCTATCCTTGGAGGGGTTGCGGAATTCACCCGCGTGGGTAAGTCATTTGGGATATATAAATTAATTGGATACAATATCGATGTGGGCCTCCCTCGCGTAGAATCAAAAAACGGTCCTGGCCATAGGGATTTTGAAGTGGATATTCGTCCTGACCTATCGTTGAAAGAAGCTGCTTCACGCAGGGATTTCACAATCAATGCGATGTATTACGATATCGCCAGTGGTAGCATTGAAGATCCCATGAACGGATTAGTTGATTTGGAATCCAAAGTTTTAAGACATTGCTCGGATCGATTCATGGAGGATCCCCTGAGGGTATTAAGGGCCATGCAATTCGCTTCGCGTATTCCAGCAGAAGTTGCTCCTGAAACAATTCATCTAAGTACTTTGCTTACACCGGAATCTCTTTCCTCAGAACGGTTTTTCGGGGAATGGGAAAAACTGATTCTTGCAGGAAAATCTCCATCCAGAGGACTACGATTCCTAAAGGAGTGTGGATGGATTCAATATTTCCCCTCACTCAATTCGTTAATTGGTTGTCCACAAGACTCCCAGTGGCATCCAGAAGGAGATGTATGGGAACACACACTCTGTTGCATGGATGCCTTCGCAGCAAGCCGTACAGGCGTACGGGATGATGACCTGATAGTGGGTTTAGCCGTATTGTGTCACGATATGGGTAAACCAGGCACAACAGAGGTGTTAGACGGAAGAATTCGTTCCTATGGGCATGAGTCTGCTGGATTGAAACCTGCCCGGAAATTCATGAATCAGTTGAAGGTAGCTAAACGTCTGGAAGAAGCGGTCCTGCCACTTGTCAAATGTCATATGAGACCCGCTATGCTTTTTGAAGATGGTAGTTCACCGAATGCCATACGTCGCTTAGCCAGGGATAGTGGCCGACTTGATCTCCTGTTACGCGTATTTCAAGCCGATTCCATGGGACGACCTCCTCATCCTGATAATAGTGCCGAGGCAATTACCTGGATCAAAAATGAATCGGAAAGAATGCAGGTAGGCCCATCCGGACCAAAGCCGTTAATTCGCGGACGGGACTTACTGGCGATCGGATGGCAAAGTGGTCCCAAAATGGGCGTTTTCCTACGGAAGGCTTATGAGGCCCAATTAGATGGAGCCTTTACCAATGAAGAAGAAGCTCAAACTTGGTTGGAGAAGCAGCTCGCTTAGAAATTCAACCAACCCGTAGATTGCGGATCGTAGAATTTTACAGGATTGTAAGTCCCGTCGAGATACCAAAGCCATTTCCCATCAGAAGGACGATTGAACCAGGGAAACAGGCTCTCAGAAGTTAGCATCCATCCCCAATCGTTTGACTCAAAAAACAGCTGGAGATTATTACTACCAGCTTCATGTCCAGTATAAATCCATCCGTATTTCATTGAGTAAATCCAGGGGAAATCATCCCCATATATCCAGCCTATGGTCCGGTCATACCACCAGCCATTACCTAAATCGGCAGTTGCCGTGTAATAAGACAGGAACTCCAAATCCCATGGAAGATTGAAGGGCATTCGCTGGGCTTCATAGATCTCCAGACTGCCCGAGTATGCACCTGTTGAGTAAGCTACAGGCTCCAATGTCTGGGTCAGTGGCAGGTAGAGTTCCAAACCTGCTTCGCTCCCGGACATTCTTTGGTCATGTTGGAGAGAAATTGTGGAGCTGCTAAGTACCCGGTTCCAGATTCGGAATTCGCCCATTCTTCCCCTGAATGCCCGAGCACCCGTATCTGATTCTCCAATAAACAGTGGCCAGGGTCGATTATCCCGAATCGGCAAAGATGGTTTCAAGATTGTGACCTCGGATGGATAGTTTAATCCAACTGATTGACCATCCACATAAAGACGGACCGGTTGGAGTGTATCCGAACTGTTGTATGTCACTGCTACGTGCTGCCATCGATTCAAATCAATTGTATTCGGGAATGAATTGATGGCATGTGGGCGACCGTCACTGGTGATAACGTAGAGAACCAGGCTACGATCGTTATAAAATGAGTGGTCGAAGCCATTGAGGAAGAATACAAATGTATCACGGTCATAAATACGACCAAACCCTGTTACGTATTCTCCATAGCTCTCAGGAAAGATCCATGCTTCTGCAGTGAAATTATCATTCATCAACAACTGCGAGGTGGGCGCCAGGCGCATGAAGTCATCCTCTCCGTCGAATCCCATGACGACATCTGGTGAATCTTCAATCACTAATGTTATCCAACCGCTTGAGGATCCATCTGAATCGTCAGTTACGCGGTAGCGCATTCGGAACACCCCTGTCTGTCCAGCAGGTGCTTCAAACAGGATGGATTCTTCATTAACTATTGTGGCATGCTCTGAAAGGCTTCCATCTACTAAGATCAGCCGCAGAGGATCGCCGTCAGGATCCTTGTCATTACTCAGAACCGGTAGACTTACAACTTCACCCGTTTGAATAATGTACATGTCATTGATG
>JAUVDD010000018.1 GCA_030595525.1 Puniceicoccales bacterium | reverse complement strand
ATTGCCCTCTTTGGTGAAAAGCCCGCCGCATCCCACGGGGATGAGCACCACGGGGAAAAGCTTCCGGTTAAGATCTCAGAGGCTCCCCTGCACATGCTTCTTCCGGCAATTGTGGTTGCGGTAAGCCTTCCCCTGATCGGCCTGTATAACACGCAAATCATCGAACTCATCAGCCGCACTCTGGCAGGCGCCTTCCCGAATTTCCCCACACCGTGAACGTACTGACATCCAACCTTCCGCTTTATGCCTGTCTGGCCTCGCTGGCAGCCGTTCCGCTGATTTTAGTCAGTGGTGCGCGCCCGAACCTACGCGAATTCTGGACCCTGCTGGCAGGTGTGGCGAAGCTTGGCATCGTGCTCTTTATGCTGCCCAAGGTACTGGCTGGGAATATTATCCACACTACCCTCTGGGCTGATATCCTTCCGCACGGGCTGGCACTGGAATTCCGCGTTGACGGGCTTGGTATCCTCTTTGCACTTGTCGCCTCCGGTCTGTGGATTATCACTTCGATTTATTCAATGGGCTACATGCGCGGGCTCAAGGAACATTCCCAAACGCGCTTCTTCGTATTCTTTGCCATCTCCCTCAGCGCGACCCTTGGGGTGGCTTTTGCGGGGAACCTGTTTACGCTCTACCTGTTCTACGAAATGCTTTCCCTCGCGACCTATCCGCTGGTCGTTCACCATCAGGATAAGGAAGCTCGTGGCGGAGGACGGACCTACCTCACCTACCTTCTGGGAACTTCCGTGGCTTTCCTGCTGCCAGCGCTCATTTATATCTATCTGCAGACGGGGAGCATGACCTTCAATTCGCAAGGTTTCCTCGCGGGTCACATTGATCCTTCCTGGGCGCTCTTGCTGTTCCTGATGCTGATA
Organism: Puniceicoccales bacterium; assembly: GCA_030595525.1. Lineage (GTDB taxonomy): Bacteria > Verrucomicrobiota > Verrucomicrobiia > Opitutales > Oceanipulchritudinaceae > Oceanipulchritudo. Next base: position 12,501 of record JAUVDD010000018.1, on the reverse strand, counting down.
TTCGGCTTTGCCAAAGGCGGCCTCATGCCATTCCACTCCTGGCTACCAGGGGCAATGGTCGCGCCGACTCCCGTCAGCGCCCTGCTGCACGCCGTCGCGGTTGTGAAAGTGGGTGTATTCTGCATCGTCCGTGTGGTCATCAGTGTATTTGGCGTGAGTTACCTGAAGGAACTCGACCTCGGAATTGTGCTCAGCTACATAGCCGCCTTCACGGTCATCGTTTCCTCGCTTATCGCAATGAGCCAGGACAGCCTTAAGCGCCGGCTGGCCTTCTCCACTATCGGACAATTGAGCTACATCATCCTGGGCGTTTCCCTGCTTAATAATGCGGGTGTGACCGGCGGGATTTTGCACATTGCTACGCACGCATTGGGGAAGATCACCCTCTTCGCCTGCGCAGGCGCCATTTTTGTCGCCACCGGGAAAAAATACGTCCACCAGCTCAACGGTATCGGACGGCAGATGCCCATCACCATGGGTTGCTTCTGCATCGGCGCTCTGAGCGTCACCGGAATACCCCCGACAGCCGGGTTCTACAGCAAATGGTACATGCTTTACGGCACGCTTGAAGCAAACCATATTTCGCTTCTGATAGTGTTCCTGATCAGTACGATTCTCAACGGCTTCTACCTGATCCAGCCTGTATTCCGGGCGTTCTTCGTGCCCCCCGAATTCAACCGGTCGGAAACGCACTACAGGGAGGCCCCAATCCCCTGCCTCATTCCCATCGTGGCAACCTCGACCTTGACGCTGCTACTCTTCTTTCAACCACAAATCCTGATCGCTCTTGCGAATTTGATGACCTGAGATGCACGAGACCTTGCACAATTCAGCTGATTCCGGTGTTGATCCGGAAGTAAAACGGGTCCCCGCGGAACCGTGGAACCCAAAGGTCATTCGCATTTTGTGGATCCTGCTCTGGGGAGTATGTGGATGCTCGATTTTAGCGGAGTTCTTCATCCACAAGCACCCGCATTTCGAGGGAACCGGATTCTTCGGATTCAACGCCCTGCTGGGTTTCATCGCGTGCAGTGTAATGATTATCGTCGCGAAACTGCTGGCCTTCCTCTTGAAACGCAAACCGGACTACTACGACAAAGATGCTTGAGTTGCCTCCAAATTTCATTCTTTTCGCAGGCGCCTTGCTGGCCCTGGCCGTACGTGGCCGGATTGGGAACCTGATCGCCATAGCCACCCCCGCGCTGGCCTTTTATTTCATCTACACATTGGACGCGAACGCCAGTTTCACCCTGAGTGTTTTCCCTTCATTTGGCGACCTCGAGCTCCTGCGAGTCGACAAACTGGCAAAAGTGTTCGGCTACATTTTCACGCTCAACGCATTTGCCGGGATGATATACGCATGGTACGTGCGCCAGCATGGCCATTTATTTTGGGCACTGACTTACATCGGGTGTGGCATAGGGGTGGTCTTCGCGGGTGACATTATCACCTGGTATATCTACTGGGAATTGATGGCGGTGACCTCGACGTTCCTCATCCTGACCCGTCGAACGAAACAGGCCTATGGCGCGGGACTTCGATACCTGCTGGTGCATCTTTTTGGCGGACTCCTACTGCTGGCCGGCATCCTGATACAATTCAGGAATACAGGCAGCCTGGCATTCGAAACTTTCACTGAAGTAAATCTTGGAACCTGCCTGATGCTGGCCGGTGTCCTGGTTAACGCCGCAGCGCCTCCGTTCGGATCCTGGTTACCCGACGCGTATCCGAGTTCCAGTGTGATAGCCGGTGTGATATTGAGCGCCTACACGACGAAAACCGCCGTTTACACTCTCCTACGCGGATTTGCAGGATGGGAAATCCTCATCCTCATTGGCTGCATCATGACGGTATACGGCATCATCTACGCCCTTCTGGAAAACGACATGCGCCGTATCCTGGCCTACAGCATCATCAATCAGGTAGGCTTCATGGTGGCAGGCGCGGGTATCGGCACACAAATGGCGATTAACGGTGCGGCGGCTCACGCCTTCTGTCATATCATTTACAAGTCGCTCCTTTGGATGAGCGCCGGTGCTGTCCTGCATCGCATTGGCAAGAGCAAGTGCACGGATCTGGGTGGCCTATACAAGACCATGCCCCTGACTATGATTCTCGGAACGATCGGAGCCCTTGCCATTTCGGCGGTTCCGCTTACCAGCGGATTCACCAGCAAGACTCTTATCCTGCAAGCCTCCGCCAACCAACACATGTTCTGGGTATGGCTGGTGCTGGAGATTGCCTCGGCAGGCGTGTTCTTGCACGCCGGTATCAAGTTCCCCTATTTCGTGTTTTTCGCGAAAGACAAGGGCATGCGACCCAAGGAAGCTCCTCCCAGCATGCTCATTGCCATGGGTATCCTCGCCTTCCTCTGTATTTTCCTCGGCATATATCCCGACCCACTTTATTCGATCCTGCCCTATCCGGTCGACTACCATGCCTACTCTGCGGCCCATGTAGTGACCCAGTCACAACTTTTGATTTTCTCGGCCCTTGTGTTTTTCCTCATGCTGCCGCTACTTAAGCGGACCGATACCATTTCCCTGGATTCGGACTGGTTTTACCGCAAGGGCTGCGCCCGGTTTTACGGCATGATGGACGTTGTGCTCAACCGCATCAACGCCGTTGCCCATCAGTTCATCACCCGCCAAGGTGTTAGAAGCCTCAGCCGTGCAATTCCACAACTTCCAGGTTCGCTTGTGGCTGCCATAGTCAGGATTGGAACAGCATCCCCCGGGAATGCCTACGGACCGAAGGATCTTCGTGCCGAAAACGCCCGGAAGAGCACAGAATGCGGAAGCCTTCCCGCGGGATTGGGCATATTGCTGCCATTGGTGCTCCTTTGCATTCTCATCATCATGAGTCTTTAACCGCAGGACAAACACTGAGGGAGAGATGCATCATCCCAGAGGCTTAATTAAATGCGCTTCAATAACTGGTGGTCAGGAGGTCAGCGTAGTAAGCGAGATACTGAATGCAGCAGGTTCTGCCTCGCAATGATATGCACAGAGTCCGCAACCAGTACACTTTTCCAGGTCAAAACTGACCTTGCGCCCGACCATGCGAATCGCTTTGACGGAAGTCGGACAACGTTGAGCACAGGTATCGCAGAGCACTCCTTGTTCATTCAGGCATTTATCCGAAGTAAACTTGGCTTTGGCAATCGGGGGAACGGTTCCATCCGGAGCAAAACCGAGCGCTCCACTCTCACAAGCTTGAATACACGGCATGTCCGCACACCAGCGACAAGGATCTTTCTCTGGAAGCAAATATGGTGTGCCTTCAGCAATTCCTGCGACAGCAGTCAGGCTTCGAATCACATCGTGTGGGCAGGCTTCGATACATTTATTGCATCTCACACAAGTCGACAGGAACTGGACTTCATCTGGCATTGCCCCTGGCGGACGAATGTAGCGCCGCGGTTTACCTTCTTTTTCCTCAGGGTGCTCCTTCTCATACATCAGTGAAAAGAACTCGCTGGGGCGAAGTCGAAATAAGCCTCTTCTGGTGATTTTGGTGCCCATCGTATCACATGCTGGTACGCATCTCCATCGGTTGCATGACCAACCAAATGCTTAATGATGAGTAAAGAATCATCACAACAATTAATGGAAGCAAACTCCTGAAAACAGATCCAGAAAACAGGCGTTTCGCATAACGATCAGCCAGGACAACCCCGAACACATGGCCCGTCACAATCAGAGCGACTTGTAAATACCAAATAGTGGTCAAGCTCAACAGAGGCGGATAGCTGTTGCCTACTGTACCGAACAGATCCCAACCCCATCCAAAAGGATCGCTCAAAAGCGGGTACAAGTGAGGAGCCTCCATGAAAAAATGCATACTGTTGTGCGCGATATGATAGAAGAGCGCTATCGGGATAAGTGAATAGGCGAAGGCTTTAAAAACCTCACTGGTCTTAACTTTCGAGGTAGCAACGGCACGGGCACAAATCGACGCCATCCAAAACAAGAGCAACGGAAGAATGAGCATGAGCGTCATCAAAATCGTAAAGGTCAGGATCGGACCAAATCCTGTGGACCCACGCAGGAACTCATTCATGCGCAACCATTGTGGTGTCATGGTCAGGCCATGGAAACTCGTCATCGCTAACAACACAATTGCCAGAATGGATTCGTCCCATTTGAATTTTTTGCGACTGAACAAATCCTGGCCGATGGGTCGGAGATTGATGCCAATATTCTCGTGCGGACATGAGCGCACGCACTCGGTACAGAGTGTGCAATAGGTGTTCTCATTGAGTTTGCTGGGGAATAGTTGTGTAGGACATGCCGTCGAATCCTCTGTGCCGGTATAGCAATCCTTGGTCTTACAACTTGCACAAACATCTGCCGATTGCGCCCGCAGTTCCAAGGGACTAAACATGGAGTATAACCCGCTCACTCGACCCACCAGGCAGGCGTATCGGCAAAATGCCCGCTTCTCGAAAAAGATGGCGCAAAGGATTGCCATCGATGCCATCACAACTCCCATGATCGCTGTAATCATCGGGGAACGAGTCGCATTCCATCCCAATTCAAACCAGGTAAGAATGAGAAAGAAAAGGATTGCCGGATAAATATTCCGTCCCCACTTGGGCCATTTATATTCGAAACCGAGTTTCTTCACCCGGGATTTCAATGACAAGGATGTGATCAGCGTAGAAAGCCCCTCCCATGGACAAATCATACAGAAAACCTTCCCGAATCCAAAGATCATGAATATTAACAGAGCCCACCACCATGTCCATGTGATGACCGGTCCGATATTCGTCTTTTGATTTCCCCACAGTCCTGCGGTGAGAATCAGCAGGAACATCAGAATGGAAATACTCTGCGCGATCATCGGGAAATAAGGCAAAGAAATCAGCCGATTAATAATCTTGTGCTTAAAAAGTGGATACTTCCAGTAACCTGATGTAGAGGAAGGAAGCGACTTACGGGCATTCACGAAAAAATGGGAAAGAATGATCACCAGTGCGAGTGCGAGCATGCCCAACCATACCGGAACGCCGTCCATCACATGCACCATCTCGGAGCCACTGCCAACGCACCACTCCAACGAGCGCACGCCTTTCATGTTCGAAATTGCCTGATCGTATTCGTTCATGCCTTCGTAACCTTCTCAGAGATCTGTAGTTTACGCGCCTGCTCAAATGCATCTTTACGATCCTGTTTCACTCGTGCTTTTCGTGCACCAACTGCTGCAACGAGAATCAACAAAACGAAGGTCGCAGTGATCCACAATCCGATCGGCTTTTTCTGGGACGACAAAGTGAATGGAATTACACATTGGGCATCTGCATTATTATGCAGAGTGATCCGCAGGGCGTAGTCGCCGTCATCGGGTAATGACTCATGAACTGAATATAAATTCTCTGAAGCACCTGACTCTATCCGCTCGGTATAAACGGGAGTCGTTCCATCAAGAATCTCCAACGTCAACGGTCCGGTGTAAACATATCCAGAAAGCAATTCGAAGATCACTAGAAACAAGCGGACTGTGTTTGGTTCGTCCAAATCATCTCGATTGATTCCCTGAAAATCGTACACCACCAAAGAAAATTCATACCCTTCGCTTTGCCCGAGAAACTCCTCCTCCGGTACCTGAGGGTAGTTTTCAAAGTAGTTGTAATGTGGTAAGCCCTTAAAGTGATGTGCCAACAAACCTCCTGGCAGAAGGATAGTCACCAAAAACAGGACAATTAATTTCCGTGAATTCATAAAACCAAAATTCATAATGATGCTTTCCCTCCAAAACGGCGTGTCCCAACTGACAAAGCTTTAGTCGGGCAGACGGCAACGCACTCTCCACATAATGAGCAGTCTCGTGTTTCATCCAATTTGGGATCGACGCTAAACGGACAAACCGCCGAGCAACTTGTGCAAGCAGTCAGGCACAACTCGGAATCCCGACGAATGGTAACAACTGACTTTTGTCCAATAAACCCGAGGAGTCGCCCAGTGGGGCACACATTGCGGCACGTAAACTGGCGTCCAAGAACAAAATCGAGCAGCGAAAACAAAGCCAAGCTGCCTACTGCAACCGATAGAACTCCCATCGCTACACCATGAAAAATCGTTTGGCCGACCGCGAAATACGGCAAAATCAATGACCAAACGCCGTGCCCGGTAAGGAATGCCAACGCAAGTCCTCCAATCAAGACCCCCCAGGCAAAGCTGCGGTTTACTCGCAATTCAGGAAACAATAACCAGCGATCCAACAACCGTCGTATGCGTGAGATCGTGAAGAACAACAATGAAGCAGGACAAACATAGGAACAGAAAACCCGTCCGAAAAGAAGCGAGATTCCTATCGGAATAATTAAACCAAGGCCAAACCCAAACGACCAACCCCCACTCTTAAGCAATACTGACAAACCAGCAATCGGATCGGTGAATGGCACGCCCATTACTCGGATCGACCAAGTCATACCGCCATTCGTCTGAGCCACTTCCAGCGGATCTCCGAACCAGGAAAAAAAAGTGTCTGTGGTTTCGTAAAAGATCCTCACAGCTTTTCCGTCACTGAGTTCCACCAACCGTGGATGATCATAAGCTTTCTTGTAGTTCAAATAGTCGGTCATGAACGCAAAAAAGAAGAGTAACAGCAACACACCCAGTCGGCTGATGATCGATAGTGCCAGTAAAGCTTTGCCTGAACTTACTTTCATGCGCTGCCCCCGCTTTGAGGGTTTTGCCCGGAAGCAGCCTTCAGCCCAGCTTGAAGATTCAAGCTGCCTGATTCGCAACTGGGTAAACAGGCGAGACAATTATCACACTCCAATCCAATTGATTCGCTCATCGGATTAAGCCCTATGGGGCAGGCCTTGATGCAAGCGGTGCAATGTGTACAGGTAGCGAAATCGTTTTTCACCCGAAAGACACGCCGTGCGCCCAGCAGAGCATACAGTGCACCACCAGGACAAATCGAACGACACCAAATCCTCGGAGCTACAACTAATTCCACCAACAACAGTACAAAGAGAAATACTGAAACGCCCGTAAGAGATATCACTCCTGCCGCACCAAATAGTCCATCGAGCATGGCATGGGTTTCCCGTCCCAATAAAGCGGGTGGATATAACATCCCCAGTAGCGGCATTCCCAATACGGCAGACAGGGCTAACCCGACGAAGAGCAAGATATATTTATGACCATGCCATACAGTTGGTTTCTTATTTATGTTAATTGACCATGGTAGGCGTTTCCGAAGGGAGTCCCCTATTTCGAAGATTAATCCTGCTGGACAAATCCAGGAACAAAACACTCGACCAAACACCAAGGTCAGGCCGATCGGTAAAAGCATTCCCCAAAGAGCAGCCCAAAGAATCGTTCTGCTGGTGAACATGCTTTCCACCCCAGCCAACAAATCCGTCCACGAGACTCCAAAGATTGAGAACGACCAGACATTCCCCCGGACTTGATTGATTTGCACACTGGCATTCGCACGCAATTCCCTGTCTGAAACATCCTTCGTATCCACATCCGGTCCGGTGGCAATTATTGAATCAACGAATAGTAAGATCGATTCTGCTGTATTCACGGGTCCACTACTTCGCATTCTCTCGATCTGGTGTTGCTCCACCGCAATTCGGTAGTGGGCCATCAAAGGAATCAAAAACAATGCTGCGAACACCCCAAAACGTATCAAGAGGCGTAGCCACTGAAGCTTTCCGCTCATACGACTCCCTCCCGGTTGGAAAATACCCGAATGGCTTTTACTCCATCGACGATACAAGCCTCTTCACAAAGCCCACATCCCACACAAGCATCCTCATGCACCGTTGGTTGATTTCTTGGACCTTGTGTTATGGCAAAATTCCGGAACGGGCAGACAGTATGACAGGCCCCACAAACGCCACTGCCATTGTGTGAGACGCAACGCTCGGTATCGACCTTCGCTAGCCCGATCTGGACTTCTTTCTTCTCCTGCAACGGTTTCAACGCATCTGTCGGACAGGTCAATGTACATTCGAGACAGAGCACACAACCCGTCTCAAAGGGATCCATAAAAGGCGTGCCCCGCGCAATATGCGGTTCATCTGGGCTGGCGATCTTGATGGCTCCTGAGGTGCAGGCATCCACGCATCGCGTACAACGTATACATTGCTCCTGAAAAGCTGTCTCTCCAATCGCACCTGGTGGTCGCAAGACACCGGGATGCATCTGCTCGGAAATCGGGCGGCTACGTGGTTGTTGAGCATACGCCAGGATACCCAGACCGAACGTGCAGGACACTCCAGTTGCACCTATCCGGCTCAAGTTCTTGATAAACTCCCTACGGTCGAGTGATTTCATGCAACACCTCCAGATCGGACGCTCCCGATAAATGCGTGCACGGACTGATTTTGTATCGATCCACGTGGTATCACACGAATTGCCTGGGGCATATGCACACATGCCTGTTCACAAAGACCACAACCGACACAATGCTCCGGATGCACGGTAGGCTGCTCAAACAGACCGATGGTCATCGCTGTTCCCTGTAGTGGACAGGCCCTGTAACAGACCCCACAGGTCCGCCCCGCATAAGAATAACAAACATCTTCGATCAGGACTGCTGTCCCCATCGTCACCGCACGCTTGCCAGCTTCCGTTGGCTCCAGTTTCTGCAAGGCATTGGTGGGACAGACCTGTGTACAGGCCATGCACAGAATGCAGGCTTGTGCACGGGCGGAAATCTTTGGCGTAGCAAGGTTTTCCAACCCGCTCTCCAATCCGTATAGAGAGATGCACTTGTTTGGACAAACGTTGGCACACTGTCCGCAACCGATGCAGGCATCAACAAAAGCCTTCTCAGGCAATGCTCCCGGCGGACGCAGGAAGCGCCTCAAATTGGAATGCTTCGGCAACATTTCAATCAGCGGAATAATAAATGGCAATGCCACCCCAGCAACCAATGCTCCGAGGAAACCCTTGCGCGTGAGCTTTACCTTTTTCAACACCAGTCTATCTTGATCATATCAGCTCAACACGGCAGGCATTCTTCTTGAAATCCGCTTGTCCGGAGACGGGATCGAAAGCCCTGTGTGTTGTGCCATTAGCCAGCCATTTGTTTTTCTTTGGATCAGCTGAGTCAGCGACGGATAGATTCCATGGACTGAACAAAAATCCCTTCGGCACAAGGTTTCTCGCCGGCTTAACGGTCGAGTCTAAACCGATTGATGCGCGCGCCTCAATTTCACCCCGACGGGTTACGATTCGTACCCATTGTCCGTCCTTAACACCAAGCTCCTTGGCATCATCCGGGTGCATCTCGACATACATCTCGGGTACCAGCTTTTTCGTTGTCCCAGCGCGAATTGTCTTCGCTGTATGGAAGTGTTCGTAGACCACTCCGGTGGCCCACCAGAATGGGAATTTATCCGCGGGCGTTTCGCCAATTGGTTTACCAAGGAACTCCGCATCGGGTAATTCCGGAGTAAGTCCCGCATCACGGGCACGTATTAATACATCGTAATGATCAATCGCGTAGTACCCGGGCACAGTGCCGATCTTCGCCAGTTCATCAGTGATCTCGCGGTAGTTGGTGTAGTCCTGATGACACATGTGCATGTGCAGTTTTCCGTCAGTATGACGAAATTCCCCATACGGTTTATCTGGCCAGTATGACTCTTGTCCCATGTAACGGCGCTTAGTGCCTCCCGCCTTGGCAATTGCCGCTGTGGGTGCCGGCCATTGGACCCCTCGCAAATCGCGGATTTGCTGATAGGGCGATTTACCTGTCTCCTTCTCAACTTCCAACATGCCGGTGAGGTCGGCGTCGGTACCTTTTGAGGCTTGTAGGAAGGCGCGGAAAATTTCTTCAGGATCATAAAACCCGTTTTCCTTACGCTCCCATGGAGCAAATTTTTTCGGATCCAGGCCAAGGCGCTCACCAATCAACTTCATCTTGTCGATTACCATGTCCATATCCGGCCGAGTTCCCTTAATCGGATTCGCAGTTCCATCACAAACGTATAGACGCCGTTCCGATTGCACATAAGTGCCGCCAACCCATTCACCCCATGTTGCCGCCGGAAGAATAATATCCGCATAAAGGTTGTTTGGCGCGTCCTTGTAGATTTCCTGTACTACGGTAAAACAACGCGTCAATGCCGGGCGGGTTAGATTATATACGTCAGGCAAATCAATATGCGTGGCGTAGATAAGGAACATGGCATTCACTTCTCCCTTCAATGCACGTTCCATCATGCCCACCGCCATACCGGGATTTCCCGCACTGGCCACTGCGTCCAAGCGCTCGCGGGGAATCCCCCACTGGTCGGACATGTAGTTTCGGTGTTCCTGGTTTTCAATGCCGATATTAAAAGGCAGACGTCCAGTCAAACCACCCGTCAGTCGCTCACCCATCGCATTGGGTTGTCCGGTCTGGGAGTGAGGTCCGCAGCCTGCACGGCCGATGTTTCCGGTCAACGCCATCAAGTTAATCAAGCTGATTGTATTATGTTGCCCGTGCAGATGCTGATTGTAACCGATACCCCAGAATGAAAGCACACCACCTTGGCCACGCTTGCGTCCCTTGATACTGTTCTCCGCCCAGATTCCGGCGATTTTGTAAATCTCTTCTGCTGGGATGAGAGTACGATCCTCAACGTCCTCCGGCCTGTAGCCCGCTTTCACTTCCTCAATGTATTTCTCCCATCCGGAGGTGTGGTTTTTCAGCAGTTCCATATCCACCGCCTCGGGGTGGCGCTCAAGAATAGCATAGGCGATGGCATTATGAATCGAGATATCTCCGTTAATTGTCGGAAAGTGAAAGGAATTATACGGATTCACATCTTCAAGCCCTTGCACCGTGCCGGTTCTGCGCGGATCGACACAAAGCGTAGGAATATCCTTTTTCGCCTTATGGTCCGCCACCCGCCAATAGAGAATCGGGTGGGCTCCACGTGCATTATGCCCCCAGAAACAAATCATGTCCGCCAACTCAATATCATCATAGCAAGTCGGTGGGGTATCAGAACCAAGAGACTTGAAATATCCTGTAACGGCTGACGTCATGCACATACGGGCATTCGCCTCGATTGTGTTGGATCCGATAATCCCTTTCATGAAGAGATTTTCCAAATACTGACCTTCCAGACTCAATTGACCAGAACCATACAGGCCGACGGAATTACCACCGCTATCCTTGATGATATCGACGATTTGATCGGCGATCAGTTCCTCGACCTCATCCCAACTTGCTTCACGAAAGAGATCGGGATCATAGGATCCTTTGGTCTTTGAAACATACCCATTAATCGGATCGGACATGTCTTTTCGAATAAGGGGCTTGGTCAATCGATTCACATAAATCGCTTCGGCAGAGGTCAGGCCCTTGATGCACTGCAAGCCCATGTTGGTCGGATGATCCTTGTCCGGCATGATATTGGTAATCTTGCCGTTCTTTGTCTTGATTATTGTGCCACAGCCAACTCCGCAGTATGGACAGGCTGACAGGATGTCAGTCGGGCACTCCTTCTTTTCCAGTTCGTATTCATCCGCACCAGTTACCGCCCAGCCGGTTTTCATTACGGTTGCTGCAGTTGAGGCAGTAGCTGCACCTTTTATAAATGTTCTTCGTTTCATGTTTTTTATTTCCTGGTTTTTAAAATTAATCGTTCAAGCTTCTGAGGAACACGATGATGTCGTTCACATCCTGTTCTTTCAAATTCACAATTCCCGCCGGTCCGATAAAGGATTTCATCGATGTGCCCATGCGACCGAGTTTGACCGTTTGCAAAATGTAATCATCGGATGCAGCGTTCAGGAATCCTGGCAGGCCAATTCCCGGACCGGGGCCGCCTGCTACATAGCCCTGACCATTTTCACCATGACAGCTGGCACAATAAAGCTGGAATTTATTACCGCCCTCGAGCACATCTCCCTGCACCACTTTTGAAGGATCCAGATCTACTGTGACCGGATTCTCAATCTGCAGATCACGCAAGTAAGCAATGATATCGCTCACCACTGCAGGGGATAAATCCGGACGTGCAACCATCGCTGTGCCGATCCGCCCGTTTTGTACTGTGGAGCGAATGAAATTGTCAGAGGCAATCGCCAGGAAGTCGCGGTTTCGGATGCTCGGGGCAAAGCCCATTTTCCCACTACCGCCTTGCTGATGACAGGAAACACAATTGACCTGAAACTGGAGCTCTCCCTTTTTCGGATCACCGGGTTGTGACAGGTCTGTAGAATAAAGTTCGTAGAGGGATGCATTTCCTTCCCTTAAATATGCGATCACATCACTGATATCAGATTCAGCCAGATTCGCAATGCCTTCCGCACCAACCATCGGTTTCATTGCAGTGCCAATACGACCGCGTTTTGCGGTCTGCATGATGAAATCATCGGATGCAACGTCGAGAAATCCTTGTAACCCAATCCCCGGACCAGAACCACCCGCTGCATAACCCAGGCCTGCCTCCCCATGGCAAGATGCACAAAATACATTGAAAGTCTTCTCACCACGAACCGCATCACCGTGATAGGTCTTGGTCGGATCCACACT
>JAUVDD010000410.1 GCA_030595525.1 Puniceicoccales bacterium | reverse complement strand
CGTGCAGATCAGGTCGGTGACACAATCCACAAGGAAGTCCGGGTGGAACCAAAGGGGATCTTCTTTGAGAAGGTGGCCCGTGTGAATCCCGAGGATCCAAATTCACTTATGATTGGAATTGGTCGCTTCGAGGCGGAAATCTGGGTGATGAGCTGGCTGGGAATTGATTTTACTTCGTTCAAGAAATCCCAACTGGTAGCAGTCCGGTTTTTCTTCAGTGCGTTTTTCCCCTTCGTTTTGTTATTCCTGATTTCATTCGTGACAAAACCAGCTGAAAAGAAGCATCTGAATTATTTCTTCGGCAAGATCTACACGCCGATCCAGCCAACACCTGAAGAGGAAGAGGCTGCGATTGCCAAGGCGACCGAGAATCCCGAATCAGTGAGTCACTTGAAAATGTTCCCGAACAGCAATTGGGAAATTGGAAAGCCCGACAAACTGGACATGTTCGGGTTCGGCGGCAGTTGGGTGGTCGTTGGGATCGTGATCCTTCTCTTGTGGGGAATGGTCAACTTTGGAGGTTGATCAGGAAGTCTTCACTTTTGCAGGTAAATCTGCACTGACACCATCGATCCATTCACCACGAATCAGGGTCACGGCTGGATTGTTTGTTGGTCCCAGGCTCTCATGAGCGAGCTTGGTCTTCAGAATGTCGATGGCTGTGGAACCAATCTTGCGATAACCGATTTCAACACGGGCGATACCTTCCAAATTGATATCTGATGGTCCCAGTGCGGCAAAAGCAATATCGTCTGGTACGTGCATGCCAGCTTCTTCCAGCCAATCGTAGTGGTCCAGATTGGAGCTGAAAACAACATCTGGTTCATATTTCCCCACCCATTCCAACAGATCCTTTTCGGATATGTCTTTTTTCAAAAGAGGTGGGATACGATCCGCCTTTTTGATGCTTTGCTGATACCATGTCAGGTAGCAGTGATAAAGGTGATTAGACTGTTCATCTTCCGCCTCGGTTACGCAAAATCCGATGCGTTTGAAGCCCTTTTCGGTCAGGCTGGAAATTCCGATATGCATCGCCTGATAGAAATGCGGGTGAACCTGGTTAAACCCGAGCTTGGCAGCCACCGAACAGGTGGCCACACCTTCAAATTCCTCATGCGGTAGATAAAAGACATCCTTCAAGGTTTCCACTGGAAGGACAACAATTCCGCGAATTCCCCGGGTTTCCAGAATCTGGACCATCCTCTCAATCCGCATATTTGGCTCATGCAGCCAGAAATCCTCTGTTTTAAATCCTAAAGATTCAGCCCGTTCGATGGCGCCTTGCCGGATCAGTTTGGCATCATCATGAAATTCTCTCAAGGGACAGCGTTTTCCATTCAACAAGGCAATGACGGGCTCTTCCTTGCTAATGTCGCGTTTGCGCAAATAGCGCATCAACTCAGTCAGGTTGGGGTCGGGAGTGTATCCCTGACGAGTGGCGATTTCCTTGATACGTTCACGCGTCTCCGGGGCCACGCGCGGATGATCCCGGAGGGCCATGGAAACCGTCATCCGGCTTACACCGGCTTCTTCGGCAATGGTTTTGCATGAAGGTCGTTTTGGCTTCATTATAGGGTAGGTAGTTTGGTAGTGAGCACTGCCTTTGTCCGGCAGTTCCTGAGGACAGAAGAAAACCGTTGAGGTAGCCGAGGGTCAAGGCGAAAGGAGGGGAGGTGAAATTCCTCAAGCCTGAGATAATTCCACTACTTTACGTTGATCGTGAGACCGTTGAACGGCCTCGATCAGACGTGTGCCTTGCAGCGCCAGAGCGGGTGATGTACGGAAGGAAGTACCTTTTAACAAGCTGGAGGCGATATCACGATAAATGTCAGCTTCATCTCCGAAGACTTTCCCATTCAGTGACTCGACGGTTGTTTCCAAGGCCTCCGGATGTCGCGGATCTCCACGAGTGACGGTGATATTCTCCATATCCGTCATGATGGTGCCTTGAGTTCCCTGGATGATAAATCCCGGAAAAGGGTGGGCTGACTGGGTAAATTCCGCCACTCCGCGGATGCCGTTTTCAAATTCCAGTATCGCGATAAAATTATCGTCTGCGTCTCCCGGGTTGATCGCTTGCTGGAGCTGACCAAAGACCCGCTTAACCGGTGCATTTGCCAATCCGACAACCGGCTGGACCAGATGCATTCCCCAGTTCAAAAGATATCCCCCACCATATTGCCGTTCTGTCTGCCAATCAGTCCGGTATCGAAAATCGGAATAGGATCGGCGGATCAGAAAAACCTCACCGATGGCCTTTTCCCTAAGCAATTGCTGGATGGCTGTATAGTCAGGGGACCAATACATTGGAATCCATGGAAAGAGACGACACCCGGTGGCTTTTTCAGCTTCCATCATGGTCAGGGCCTCTTTCTCATTCAGTGCCCATGGCTTGGTTACCACACAGTGGACACCCGACTCCAGACAGTCACAGACAATCGAACAATGCGTGTCGGATCGGGTTACCACACTGACCAAGTCCAACTTTTCGTTGGCCAACATCTTCTTGTAGTCAGCATATACTGCGCAACTGTGTTCGGACTGTGCCCGGTTGCGGTTTTCTTCAGACAAATCGCAAACGGCTGTGATT
>JAUVDD010000406.1 GCA_030595525.1 Puniceicoccales bacterium | reverse complement strand
GTAGCCATCCTCCATCTTGCGAAACAGTAATTAGAGATTGAACCATGTCTCGCTGACGTTGCGGATGAAGCAGCGAAAATAGGGGATGCGCCGTGCGGTAGGTATCCCACAATGAAAATTCGCCATAATAGGTGAATCCTTCGGCATGGTGAATCTTCCCATCAAAGCCTTCGTATCGGCCATCGGCATCCGACAGAATACTGGGGGAAAGCATACTGTGGTACATCGCTGTATAGAACGTGGTTATCTGGTCATCTGTTCCTCCCGAGACCTTTACCTTGCTGAGCTCGTTCTTCCAAATCTGATTACTTTCACGGCGGATCTGCTCAAAATTCCATCCGGGGAATTCTTTTTCGATGTTTCGTCGAGCTCCATCGACATCCACATAGGACATGCCGATCTTCATCATGATCGTCTCACCCTCGTGGGTTTTGAAATCCATAAATGCACCGAGCGCCACATCTCCTTCAACCTCGGCCTGGTTTTTTCCCTTCAACACTTCATCACCCTTCCAGACACCAGGCCTCCTGAATCCTTTGCTGAACTCGATTCTGAATGCTACGTCGAAATCGGATCCCATATACCCGTTGTATTTTCCGGTTCCTTCGATGGTCTTATTGTCAATGACCCGGATTTCACCTCCCCGAAACTGATTAAATGCGTGGCTGACATCCACCAGCACCCGTGATTCTTCCGACTCCGGAAAAGTGATTCGGTACACGGCCACCCGTTCCGTGGAAGTGATCTCCGTTCGGATATTATGATCCTTCAGCATGATACTGTAGTAGGAGGGATCGGCGATGCCCTCAGCCGGATCAAAGGCGGAACGATACTCTCGGGGATCGACCTTTACATCTCCAACAATCGGCATGATGCCGAGTACAGCCGATTGTGCATTTCCGCCGGTTCCGCTTATGTGAAGCTGACTGAAGGCAGTGATATATTCCGCGTGAAGGTAGTTTCTCCTGATATCGGTATCAGGTCCCGGCTTCACCATAGAAAAAGGCCGTGCCGGCCCAACCAGGGTATTGCCATGAATGGCTGTGCCGATATGGACATCCACGGATTCCAGCTGGGATTCAGCTGAACAGGACAAGGCCGCCATGGCCAATGCTGATAGTATTATTTTCATTATGAGTTTATTGGTGACTGAGATTGACTTGTCTGCCCCTTATCGAATAAACGTTTACCTTCCCCTACAAGGCTATATTTTGTTAATTAACAAAAACGCAAAATCCCATTACCCGACGAGAATCCCTAAACAGATCAACCATGATTAATAGAATCTTATTGTTAAGCCTTCTTTCCTTAATCGGTTTGTCCGCTTCTTTGGCTGATACACCAAACATCCTGTTAATCTACCTCGATGACATGGGCTATGGCGATGTGAGCTCTTTGAATGCAGAATCCAGAATATTGACACCCAATATCGATCGCCTCGCCGATGAGGGAATAACGTTCACGGATGCCCATGCAGCAGCCGCAATCTGCGGTCCCAGCAGGTACGGACTGCTGACCGGCCGCTACCCGTGGCGAAGGGGCAAAGGTGGAGGATCCAACGGTCCAAAATTCCGCGATCTATATATCGAGGACGGACGTTTGACCATCGCCTCACTTCTCAAACAAAAGGATTACAATACGGCTCAGTTCGGAAAATGGGGGCTTCGTCACGACTACTCGGAAGCCGTTCTTCCGGGGAAAGAACCGGGAAACATGGATGCCTATGATTTTGAAAACCGCCGTCTCATGGGTTCCCAGTTAGTCGGCTTCGACTACTCATGGTGCATCACCTATCTCAGCAAGGAAGATAGCGATATAAAGTTTCAATTTGAAAATGGCCGTCCCGTCGATCCGACTCTGAAGGAAACCGATCCCTATACTTGGTTACCAATGAGCGCCAACAAGGTGATTGAGTATATGGAAGCCTATGCCGGAAAAGAGGATAATCCTAAATTCGGAATAGACTCCAAACACCCATTCTTTGTCTATTGGGATCCTCCAAGTCCGCATGATCCGATCGTCCCAAATCCAGAGTTTGTCGGCAAATCCAAAGCTGGCCCGTACGGCGATTTCGTCTTGGAGATCGACCACTATATCGGAAATATGTTGAAGACTCTTGATCAACTGAATTTAGCTGGCGACACCTTGGTCATCTTCGCTTCCGATAACGGTCCGGCCTTGAGCGGTGTATATGAACGAGCTCTGACATTTGATCACTACAGCATGGGTGAGCGTAGAGGTATCAAAGCCGAAATACTCGAAGGTGGTCACCGCGTGCCGCTCGTGGTACGCTGGCCAGGAAAGATCAAACCGAATCAAATAAGTGAGTCACTCGTGTCCTTTACGGATTGGTTTGCCACCATTGCCAAAATAACTGAACAGAATATCCCCGAAAATACAGCGGAAGACAGCTTCAATTTTCTTCCTCTCCTGCTTGAAGGCTGTCAGGAAGAACCGTACCGCGAAAGTATCGTACATCACACTCCCAGAGGGATATTTGCCGTGCGTCAGCAAAATTGGATCTTTATCGACCATGGACCTCCAGATCCCAGCGAACCGGATTGGTTCAGGCAGAAACATAATGTCCAGCCGCACTCTTTGCCAGGACAACTATA
>JAUVDD010000119.1 GCA_030595525.1 Puniceicoccales bacterium | reverse complement strand
TTCACTGTTCACTGTTCACTGTTCACTGTTCATTTTTTATCTCCATGGATGGAGTGTATGCTGAAATCGTCGGGGACGATTTCAGTGCATTTTTTTCATAACAACAACAGGGGCATTCCAGTGTTTAATAACAAAACTGATCTGTCCTGCTTTGATCAACACCTTCTCATTAATAACATCAACCATCCGTCCAGCCGTATTTAACATTTGAATTCTTAATTGATGTTCACCAGCAGGAAGGTTTATTCTTTGTAACTGTATTTCCTGCGGTAAGGTCGTCCAGCTTCTGGTATCAGCACGTTCCGTCACCAGGTTTGTTACGGTCATTAGCAAACCTGCAAGAGAACCACTTTCACCTGCAGAATGTTGTGTGTTGTATTTAACGACAGCACGTGCGGTTGCTCTTGTCATAATTCCAGGCATCGCCTGTTGCAATGAATAACGCGCCAGGGCATCCACATCCTCCAGTAATCCGAGCGTATTGATTTGAGGGAAAATGACTCCTGCCAAAGCCGGACCGATGCGCTCCACGGCCTCTTTTGCCAACTGTAGATCTGTTGTCCCGGATATCGGATCCAACGGAATCCATTCTACCTGGATTTCTGTTCCTGAAAGCAATGTCTCAATGACTTCGCGGTCGCCCGGGTAGATTCCTTCGGTGATGAGAACGGTATCGGCTTTTCGGCTCAGTCGAACGGAGGCACACATGGCCTCGAAAATGGCAGTCGATCGGTCGTAAAGGGAACTGTTGATGGCTTCAAATCCAGTTATCTGGCTCATCAGGCACTGGTATATCCAGTGAGTCATCAGGGTTCCCTGAGATCGTTCCGGCTGATAGGGAGTGTAGGCTGTGGTCAGATTCCGAATTTCGCAGACTGGACCAACGACTGGCGTAACTTCGTAATCCGGTAAGCCGTCGCCAATGTAGGATTCCAGAATATTATTTTCGGATGAAAGTTCCTCCAGGCGGTCCTTTAGTTCAGCATACAAAAGCTCATCGGGTAAATCCGGTTGATTACTGAAGAGGTTGTCCTCTGGAATATGGGAATACAGGTCACTGAGTTTTTTAACCCCCACTGTTTCCAGCATGACCTTGATATCCTCATCGGTAGCGGAAATATAGTGGCGGAGGGTTTCCCTCGGAAGGGAATCCGGATTGAAAGGTAATGGGTTCGATTGACCTTTTGCCATAATGCTCAAAAAGTTGTGCTTATTGATTTGCTGAAATCAAAGCAATTATGGCCAACCTGTCCTCAAAATCGAAGAAAGCAATCGCGGTTTCCAATTCCTCAGAAGAAAAACCCTGCAAAATGGGTATCCGGGACCGTGTGGATTTTATTCTTGAGGAGATGCTCAAGGAGTTTCCCGATCCGCCCATACCGTTGGATCATAAGGATGCATACACCTTATTGGTAGCGGTCCTGCTGAGTGCCCAGTGTACCGACGAGCGGGTTAACCAGGTGACGCCGGCACTATTTTCCCTGGCAGATAATCCAATCGACATGGCAAAAGTCCCCGTTGAGGACATCCTGAGCATCGTGCGTCCTTGTGGACTGGGGCCGCAAAAAGCCAAAGCCATTTCCGGGTTATCAAACATCCTGACAGAGAAATACGGAGGTCAGGTTCCCTCCACCCTGGAGGAACTGGAGGCATTGCCTGGAGTGGGACACAAGACGGCGCAGGTGGTTATGGCTCAGGCCTTTGGTGAACCTTCGTTCCCGGTGGATACCCATATCCACCGTCTGGCCCAGCGATGGGGATTAACCAATGGAAAATCCGTCCAGCAGACTGAAAAGGACCTGAAGCGATTGTTCCCAAAGGAGACCTGGAACAGGCTGCACTTGCAGATCATCTACTATGGCCGGGCGTATTGTAATGCCAGGACCAAGTGTGATGGATCAGAGAACGCCTGCCCGGCTTGCCCAAGATTGAATGCAGGACGGAAACTTCCCAGGAAAACAAAAAAGGCCTGAATTTGACTAGTTCTTTCTATTGATGCGAGGAACCTGGTTTCAGGTAAAATGGGACCATGTTGAGTAATGGATCCTATTGCCCGCATTGGTCATGGTGGGCTCGGAGCGGTGAGCGCTTATCACTTGGATTGGATCTTCGGCGCGTCTTGGATGGCGAGAGTGCTGGAGTAGCAAAAAGAATTCAAGGTGGTCTGGATGCATGCCTTGATGGAGTTGAAAAGGGTTATGGAGTGGTGGATTCAATGCGCCGATCGGGTATGAAACTACCAGGAGAGGCTTGGTGCTTATTGGAGTCAGGTGAGCACACGGGCAGGTTGGGGGAGGCCATGAAGTCCGTAGGATCCTTTATTAAGGAATCTGAGCATCGAAAAAGGGAATTTATCGGCCAGATGTGGTATCCGGTTGTGGTGATGCTTACCGGATTCCTGGTAATGGGGATAATCCTCCTTTGGGTTGTGCCGCAGATGCGCACGATTAGTGTTTCGATGGGACAAGATGGAAAAATGCCATGGTTGACCGAGCATATCGGGACGATTTATGGAGGGCTCTTTTTTAGCATGACTGGTATGAGCATATTGATTGCCTGTGGATGGATCTTATCAGGATACATGGGAAGGACTCATACCAAATGGGCGACTGGAAGGGAGAGAGTGGCAGCATGCCTCCCATTTATAGGGTCATTTAGAATAGTTCGTCGAGAAGCAAGGATTCTGCGTCAGGTTGGAACACTTCTGCAGGGTGGAGTGACATTGCCAGCTGCCTTGGAAATGGCGGCCGCCCGAAGCCCCGATAAGTATGAGCAGGGACAACTCATCGAATTCCGGAAACGCCTTCTGATGGGAATTTCTTTTGATGAGAGCTTGAAAGCCTTTCGGTTGGTCAGAAAATGGAACCATGCATTACTGATAACCGGACAGGAGTCGGGTCGGCTTGACAACTATCTTCAAAGCGTTGCCGAAGACCTGGATCAGGAAGTATCATGGAAATTGAAGCAGGCAATGCGTTTTTTGGAACCCGTAACAATATTCGGTTTGGCGACCCTGATCGCTGGTCTGGTCCTGGCTTACCTGCTTCCAACAATTAGAATGCTGGAACAACTTGCCTGAATTGCTGCAAAGATCATATTGAAGAGGATGAATGATGAGTGCCTGATCCTCACTACGGGAGGGACAATTGATAAAATCTATTTTGATGCGTTGAGCAGCTACTCGATCGGCGAATCCGAAGTGGGTAAGCTGCTGAACCTTGGACACGTTGCCTTGCCCTACAAGATTGTTTCGTTGATGCGAAAAGATAGCCTGGAATTGGATGACGCTGACAGGGCCCTCATCCGAAAGACTGTTGAGGATTCATCGAACCGAATGATTCTGGTGACACATGGGACCGATACCATGACAGAAACGGGAAAAGCCCTGACCGGTATTTCCGGAAAAACCATCGTTCTGACGGGTGCCCTATTGCCTGCGCGTTTCCGGGACAACGACGCCATTTTCAACATTGGTTTTGCATTGGCTACAGTGCAGGCAATGCCAGAAGGTGTCTACATAGGCATGAATGGCCGAATTCATGATCCGCATCAGGTGCGAAAGGATCGTGAGAACAACTGCTTTGTGGAGATTTAAATAGAATTCATTTCAACGCGAATGTTGATTGATTACCGAGGACATTTTTAAGCCTAATCATATGCCGATTTACGAGTACTACAGTTCTGATACAAATAAGATCTATTCCTTCTTTGCCCGGGGATCCGTCGAAGCGGACTCTGTTCCCAGATGTCCCGATGGGGATAAATTTGGAATGCAAAAGATTGTGTCTGGATTCGCCGTGATTGGACGTGCCAAGGAAGCCTCGGAAGACGGAGGAGATGATCTTGACGATCCGCGCATGGAAGCAGCCATGACCGAACTTGAGCGGGAGATGTCAGGGATGGATGAGGAGAATCCCGATCCGCGCCAGATGGGGCACCTGATGCGCCGAATGTCCGAGATTACCGGGGAGAAGATGCCGGATGTGATGGAGGAAATGGTTGGTCGTCTGGAAGCAGGGGAGGACCCGGAGAAACTGGAGGAAGAATTTGGCGATATGCCGGAATTGGAAGATTTCGGTAGCGGGGATGGTGATAACAGTGATGATGCCTTGTCAAAAAGGAAGAAAGCTCTTCTGCGGAGAGTGCGAGGTCCTCGCCGTGATCCCGAATTATATGAATTAAATGACTACTTGTAGGATTTAAGAACCCAAATGAATGAGAATCACCAGGGAGGATGCTATTGCGGGCAATTCCGTTATTCCATCGCTGGATCCATCGAGAGCGCCGGTCTCTGCCATTGTGAAAATTGCCGAAAGGCAATCGGAGCACAGGCCGTTGCCTGGGTTTTGATGAAGAAGGATGTATTTGAAGTGACCAAGGGCATCCTGAATCGATACAAGACAGAAACTGGAGCATGGCGTGGGTTTTGTCCTCAGTGCGGTACATCGGTCTCATATGAGAGTCCAAAGAGGCCGGATGAGATCGATATCACCACGGGAACTTTGGATAACCCAAATGCGTTTCCGCCTAAATGGGATGCTTTTGATGATGAAAAGTTGACATGGGTCAGCAAGGTAAGCGAAGAGTGAGCATGCTGGAAGCGGTAATATTTGATTGGGATGGTGTCGTTGTTGATTCCTCTGCAGCTCATAAAGCGAGCTGGGAGCAATTGGCAGAAGAACGTAAACTTGTACTGCCGGTGGATCATTTCATCCTGAGTTTTGGTCGGATCAACAAGGTAATCATTCCGGAAATCTTCCGATGGACCCTTGATCCGGAACTGATCAAGGAGTTGGGCGACCAAAAGGAGTTTCTCTATCGGGAAATTCTGGAAAAGACTGATCTGGTAGCTTTGCCCGGTGCACTGAATTTATTTAACGACCTGAAAGATGCTGGCATACCAATGGCGATTGGTACATCCACCCCGCTGAAGAATGTGGAGGCAGTGATTGAAATGATCGGGGCTCAAGATATTTTTGATACGATCATTTCTTCGGAAGATGTCCGGGCAGGAAAACCGGATCCGGAGGTGTTTCTGAAAGCAGCCAGCGCATTGGGAGCGGCTCCAGAAAACTGTGTAGTCTTCGAAGATGCCCTTTATGGCATACAAGCGGCGTTGGCAGCGAGGATGAAGGCAGTGGCTTTGACCACTACCCACCGGGTTAAACACTTTGATCCTACTTGGCCCCACATGATAGTAAGTTCCCTCGCGGATGTCAGCCTGAGCATGTTACTCAATTTATGGAAGCAACGGGGGTAGATTATCCCGACTGCTTGACCGAATGTAAAAACCAGAGAGAATATAGAAATCTCTTTCTGAATGCGTATTAAACAAAGAAAACCAATTGTTGTTCTCTTTCTGATCCTAGTCATAGGTTCAGGGTTCTTGCTGTTTCACATTAAGGAAAGTGATTATGAAAGAGTGAGTGAGCCTTCGTCCAAAAATCTCGGTTCTATGGGCATATCAGAGAGGATTCCGTTATCAGAAATCAAAACAGCCGATGGTCATAGCCATATTCTGGCAAGTGATGTCGAGATCCAAAGCGGGAAAACTTTATCCGAGCAGATGAGATGGGATGATGAAGGTCTTGAGGTGGAGGTACATCCCGACGGGACGGAATCCATTCACTTGGAGGGTCGATTCACGCATGTTTCCGCAGCAATTAGGAATGAAAATGGAGAAATACAAATACAGTGTTTCTCGGGTTACACCGCAATGACAGACGCGATCAATGGGAAGACGCCCACC
>JAUVDD010000013.1 GCA_030595525.1 Puniceicoccales bacterium | reverse complement strand
CAGCGCTTTCTCAGTGTAATTGATCTTGTGGTGGTCCTCGTACTTCGGGGCTATGCCCTTCAGAATGGCGATGGAATCCTCCACACTAGGTGCTTCCACCATCACGCTTTGGAAACGCCGGTCCAGGGCGCTGTCCTTTTCAATGTACTTGCGATATTCTGCCAGCGTTGTGGCTCCAATACACTGTAACTCTCCACGACTCAGTGATGGCTTGAAAATATTGGAGGCATCCATGGCTCCCTCAGCCGCACCAGCTCCAACGATAGTGTGGAGTTCATCAATGAAAATGATCACGTTCTTGGCTTTACGGATCTCATCCATAACCGCCTTAATCCGCTCTTCAAACTGGCCACGGTACTTGGTACCGGCGACCATTAATGCCAGATCCAGCGTGATCAATTTCTTGTCAGCAAGGATTTCAGGAACAATTCCGCTGGCAATTTCCAGAGCTAGACCTTCCACGATGGCGGTCTTCCCAACGCCCGCTTCACCAATCAGCACAGGATTGTTCTTGGTCCGGCGACATAGCACCTGAACGACACGGCGGATTTCCTGTTTCCGGCCAATTACCGGATCCAGCTCACCATTTCTGGCCAATTCAGTAAGATCTCGTCCAAAGGCCTTAAGAGCGGGTGTTTTTGTCTCCCGTTTCTCATCGGGAACGCCTCCCATTCCGGCACCAGTTGGACTCGGTCCACCCGGAATTCCGGATTCACCGGCAAAATTCGGATCCAACTCACTGAGGATCTCATCTCGGCAACGATCGATGTCCACTTCAAGGCTCTTCAAGACACGGGCAGCAACACCATCACCCTCACGCAGCAAACCGAGCAGAATATGCTCTGTCCCAACATAGCTGTGATTGAGTGCTTTCGCCTCCTTGCCAGCCAGCGCCAGCACCTTCTTTACACGCGGAGTGTAGGAAATATTCCCGATTGGCTTTGCTGGCGGACCCTTGCCCACTTGCTTCTCAACAGCAGTTCGGACAGTATCCAGGTCCAATCCCATCTTTTGCAGGACATTGACCGCCACACCTTGGCCAAGGTTGATCAACCCCAGCAACAAATGCTCGGTCCCCACGTAATTATGGTGGAATCGATCTGCTTCCTTTCTTGCCAGAGCCAGTACCTGTTGGGCTCTGGGAGTAAAATTATTCATTGGTTCCATGTTCTGTATCCGTTTGTGGATTCGGTATCCACTGAATGTTATTAAAATCTAGTTCCGGGAAAGTTGCAAATTGTTCCCGTAATCTACTGGAGCGTAGCTTGTCCCGTTCCTCCGGTTCAATGTCGGCATTCTCTGTACATTGGACGTGTCCTGGCTGAACTTCCATGGTCATCCGGTCGATCTTGGCACGCTTCTCTTCCGGCAGCATTCCAATGTCGACCCCCAGCCGCAGTAAACTAAGTAAATTGATGGCTTCCTGCGAACTGATCAGGTGTCCCTGTTGTAAGATCCCGAATGCCCGGCCAATCTTATCAAAGATCACCTCAGGCTGTTTTTCCAGCATCACCCCACGGGCATTATTTTCCTGCTGAATGATGGCATGTAAAATGTTGATCAGACGCTTAAGAATCTGCTGTTCGGATTCCCCGAGGGTCTGTTGATTACTTATCTGGAAAATGCTTCCGGTAGCCTCGCTTCCCTCACCTAGGCTTCCCCGGACAGCTAATCCCAGTTGATTGACCATACGAACGACCTTCTCCATGTGGCCCCGCATGACTAATCCTGGTAAATGCAGCATCGCTGAAGCCCGTAATCCTGTTCCTACATTGGTTGGGCAAGCAGTCAGGTAGCCGTAGTCGTCCGAAAATGCATAATCCAGACAATCCTCGATTTTGCTGTCCAGTGCATCGACCTCATCCCACGTCCGGAGAAAATTAAACCCGCTATGCAATCCCTGGATCCTCAAATGATCCTCCTCATTGATCATGATCGCCAATCCCTGGGACGGGGCAATGAGAACTCCGGCACCATCCTTGGATTCGATGAGTTCCCTGCTGACCAGTCGCCGTTCGACCAAAACCTGTTTCTCCAGATCGGTCAGATCCGAAATCTGCAAAAATACTCCATCCTGAAGAGCATTCAATGGAGTGAGCTTCTCAAAGCATCTCTCCATGACTGATTCACGCTGGGGTGTATCTGCCCAACCGGGAAATGCCTCGTTGGCTAGATTCCTTGCCAGCCGGATTCGGGTAGACAGGACTATCGGCTCCGGAGCTAATCCCCCGTCCGTCAATTCGGCTTTTTCTTCAATGAGAGGCGTAATCAACATAATCCTCAGGCCTTTTTAATGGAATCTTTAGCTTCTGCCAATAAATCCCTGATGCGTGCTGCTTCTTCGAAATTTTCCGATTCAATTGCCTCGCGTAAATCCTCTTCGAACTGGTCCAGGCGTCGCTTTTTGCTCAACCGAGCTAATGCCTTTTCAGGTACTTTCCCACGATGAACCGTGCCCTTGTGCATGTTGGACAACATCGGTTCCAAGGTCGCCTTGAAGGATTCATAACAATGCGGACAGCCGAACCGTCCGGTTTTTTTGAAATCGGCCGGAGTGAAACCACATACTTCACATTTGACTGACGACTCACCTCCAATAGAGGACGGATCCTTGATCAGGAAGTCCGCTAAGGAGAATCCTTCCGGATCGGTCACGCTTTGCTTATACGGACAATCCTCGCAAAGATCTACCTTATGGATCTTGTTATCAATGATCTGGGTAAGGTGAATCGTTGCTGGCTTATTGCAATTGCTGCATTGTTCTGGCTTGGCCATAATTATAAGATAAGCGCAAATTGAGCGATTTCCAGTGCAAACAGGAAGATTATCAGATCATCTGGCCATCTTTGCCAACTAGGTCGTGGAATGCTTCCAGAATCTTGTGGGTAAGTAAACCGGGTACACCCTCACCAATTGACCGTCCATCCACTTCGACAACCGGAATCACTTCGGCAGCTGTGCCAGTCAGGAACATTTCATCCGCCGTCCAGATATCGTATCGGGTAAGATTAGGTTCCTCACAGGAAAATCCCAGTTCCTCCATGATGTCGAGAACTGCCCCACGGGTAATTCCCCGGAGAGCACCCGCAGATGTGGGAGGTGTAAACCATTTGTCCTTGTGACGAATGAAAATATTGTCCCCGGTACATTCAGCAACGTAACCCTGATCATTGAGCATGATGGCTTCCAGACAACCGGCCCGATTAGCATCAGCCTTCGCCAGGATATTGTTCATATAATTCAAGGACTTGACCATCGGTGCCAAGGCCGCCGGGTTGATCCGACGAGTCGGTGAAGTAATAATTTTTAATCCCTTTGTATAATGCTCTTCGGGATAAAGGGTGATCTTGTCGGCGATAATGATCAGCTGTGGATCATTGCAGCTCAAATGACTCAGCCCAAGCGATCCCACACCCCTGGTCACGATTACTCGGATATATCCGTCCTCCAGCCCGTTTATCCGGCAGGTCTCGCAAATCGCTTCAGCAATTGTGGCACGGACCCATGGCAGATTCAGCAAAATCGCGTGAGCAGACTTCTCGAGCCGTTCCAGATGCTCATCCAGACGAAATACACATCCCCTGTACAAACGGATTCCTTCAAAGATCCCATCACCATACAAAAGACCGTGATCAAACACCGAGATCTTCGCATCGGCTTCATCAACCATTGTTCCATTTAAGTAGATCTTCATAAAATTAAGTAATTATCTATCTGTAAGAGTGGCAAGGACACCCATTCAGCCAAGTCAAATCTCAACATAGGATAGAAAGGATTCATTTCCAGATATATAACGAATAAATGGACCTGACATTTCCAGCCTGTTCACGGGAAACGGGCAATTATCAAGATAGTTGATTTTCAGGCCAACTGCTTCTATCAGACAAACGGCAGCTGCGATGTCCCAAAGCCTGACTTTTTCATCTATGGCACCATCCAACCGACCCAAGGCCACATAGGCCAGATGCAGAGCTGCGCTGCCCAGACTCCTGACTCGATACGTCTCCAGAAGGGTCTGGAATTTCTTTCCCCTGCCCTTTGGGAGAGGGAAATGCAAAGCCACCATTCCTGTCCGGGTATCAAATTCACGATTTGGTGGAGTGTACTTTCTGCCGTTGACACTTATCCCCTGTCCGGGTCCACCTTCGATAATTTCTCCTGTTCCCCCATCATAAATCAGACCATAGATCGGCATTCCTTCTTTAAGCAAAGCCAGGGAAATCGCACAGGAGGGCATTCCCAGAGCGTAATTATTAGTTCCATCAACCGGATCCAGTATCCAGACATATCTTGAATCGAGTTGTATGGATTCATCCAGCGGAAGTGATTCCTCAGAAAGAAACTGGTCCGATTTGAAAGAGCCCCTGAGTTCTGAAAATATCTTTTCCGAGATGGCGAAATCCGCAAAAGTAACACGGGTATCATCGGCTTTCCATTCCGACGAAACCTGACCCATCAGCTGATTAAAAAAATCCACCTGGTTCTTGATAGCAACGCGGGCGGCGTTCACACGATGTCGCAATGCCGTATCCACCTGCTTACCTGAATTTCCTTGGTCCCTTACGAGACAGTGACCGGGGTTTGTTGTTGGATTTTGATTGTTCCGATTTGACCGGAGTTTGCTGAATTTCCGGTTTCAGTTCAACAGGCTCTATTACTTCTGGCTCATTTACTTGAGGCTCCACTGTTTTCGGTAGGGAATCTACGGGTTCATCCTCCGGTAACAAAACTTTTTGCTCATCTTCCTGCTGCAGAATCGGGATTGGAAATTCCATAGGAATCAACTCAACCTTATCAGTTCTTACCTGCTCGATTTCTTCCGGTTCCTCCTTCTGCAACTTTGATTCCAACTCCTGGAGTTTCCTGAGAAGCTCTACCCTATCCCTTTCCGACTGATTCAACTTCCCCTGAAGGGATTCATTTTCCCCAGAAAGATCCTCCAGTTGGTTCTCCAGAAGAAACTTGTCAGTAGTCAACGAAGCGAGCTTATCGATCACAGCAGGATCAGCATTCTCAGCCTGTTCCCGAAGAATTTCATTCTCCTCCTCCAGATTTGACCGTTCCTCAACCAACAAATCAACCATCCTGCGCAGGCCATCCATTCGTTCCTGCACATCCGAAAGCTCTTTCTCCAGAAGATTTATAGTCAAGTCACGCTCAAACAACTGTCGACTCAAGTCCGTTGCGACAGAATACCATTGCGTATTTTCCTCCTCATTAACACTCGATTCAGGGGAGAAATTCTCAATTCGCCCATCGACGTGTGCGGATTCACCAGATTCGTTTTTGAAAGTCAGGCGAAACCAACCGGATTTCCAATCCATTCCATATGGAGAAATTTTCACTGGCAAATGATTGATCATGTTTCCGTCGGGATCCATCAACCAGATTTGCAACCATGCAGAGATCCATTCCGTATCAGCGAGCTTCCCTTTTAATGGGAAAAACCACCCCAGTAAATCCCTGCCATCCTCTTCAAGATTATTATTCTGGAAATCAAATCCGGCTAATCCCGACTCCTGAGTAGCTTCAAAGAGAACATTATAATATTGATCAACGGTCAATTCGCCCTCGGAGATTCCTCCCACAAATCGACCCGAACGCTCGTCGCCTTCAGATATTTGTTCCTGCATCTGAATTGTGTTCAAAAGGAAACTTCCCGATAGAATCCATCCGCTTTGGAGTTCCTGTGTAAGCGCTGTATCTGTCTCAGTAATTAAACCTTCGAACACCCAGCGCTCCGATCCTTGACCAAACACCGTTCCTCCCCAGACACACAGGGTAAGTAAGGTCAAGATTGACTGGGTTAGACGATACATTCTGACAAGTAATCAAAAAGAAGAAATTCGGGCAATCCTTTAGCAACCAGTTGAATCTGTACTCCAACTGGTATTTACCAGAGCAACATCCTTTTCTATCTGAACTTTCAGCTCATCCAACGAATCAAAAGCTTTCTCCGGTCGCATGAACTGAAGAAGCTGTACTTCGACTTCATCCCCCGGTCCGGGTACTGTTTCAACCTCCAGCAAATGGACCTCAAAAAGCGGATCCGATGAATCCTCCACTGTCGGACGTAGACCGTAATTCGCTATTCCAGAAATCAATTGTTTGGAATCCCTTTGACGTAATTTCACCATATACACTCCATGTCTGGGCGATATCTCTGGAGCCCACGGAATATTCAGCGTGGGAAATCCAAGCTTACGGCCAACTCCTTTCCCGCTGACCACTCTACCAGAAATCGTATAAGGTTCTCCCAGCATGGCATTCACCTCGTGCATGGAACCCTCCATCAATGCCGCACGGATACGGCTGCTACTGATAGCCATTCCGTCCATCACTTTTCGCCGAAGCGCATGCAGCTCAACGCCATTTTCCGTGGAAGAATTCCTCAACGTATCCACATTGCCACTACGCCTTGCACCAAACCGGAAATTCTCACCGACATGAATACTTTTTAAGTCCGGGAACTTATTCAACAAGGCCGGAACAAATGCTGCAGCATCCTTCTGCGCATACTCTCGTGAAAACGCCTGAACAAACACAAAATCTGCCCCAACCGCATGAAGATCCCTGATTCGGTTCCTTAGTGGCATTAAAAGGCGTGTAGCCATTTTTGGATACAGCACCTGACTAGGATGAGGATCAAAGGTCAAAACACCCGAATAGTGCCCCTCATCCCTGCTGGCAGCCTCAATCGCCTGACGAATAACCGCCTGATGTCCCAAATGAACGCCATCAAACATACCGATCGCCAGGTGCAGTGGCTTATTCCCGGCATCATCGGCAGAACAATCCGGACGAGGAAAGCAGTTTATTTCTCCTCCAGGAGAAAGCGCATTCGTACAACTGGAAAGATCCCCAGTCACCTTAGCCAACTTTACTTGGAACAGCCTGATACGGTGGAATCAACCATGACTTTATTTCGTCAATGGGAAGCTCCTCAAAACTTTCCAGTTCGATTGAATCCTCGATCTTAAATCGCTCAATATCCGTTCTGCGCAAATCCTTCAAATAAGCGCCGCAACCGATCTTTTGCCCAAGATCGTTGGCGATCGTACGAACATAAGTCCCCTTGCTGCATGACAAGGAAAACTCGAGATTCGGACTACTCCACTTATCCATCTTGAAAGAGGATACATGAATGAATCTTGGCTCGCGCTCAACCGTCTGGCCCTTTCGAGCCAGTTTATAAAGCGGAACGCCTCCTTGTTTCTTCGCCGAGAACATCGGAGGAGTCTGGTATTGATCACCGACAAATTCCTTTATAGCATCATTCACCTGCTCCTCACTTAGTTCAGGTACCGGTTTTTCTGCAACCACTTCACCTTCACCATCCTGAGTAGTCGTCTCAACGCCAAAGGCGATGACACCCTCATAGGTCTTATCCAGGCCCATCAGGTATTGCGAAAGCTTGGTGGCTTTACCAACCAGGATTATCATCAATCCAGTTGCATTCGGATCGAGCGTCCCGGCATGGCCGATACGTTTCATCTTCAATTTGTGCCGAACCCGATCAACAACATCATGTGATGTCATGCCATCGGGTTTATCGATCAACAGCACCCCTTCAAAATCACCTTTTGGATTCATCAAGTTATCTCCTTATTTATGAAAAATGTTTTTCCAAAGCACTAACCAGTTTTGGATAGAATTCATCCAGATTCCCATCCGGGTTAAATCCCGCGGCACAGGCATGGCCACCACCATTAAATTGTTTCGCCAGTAGATCCACCCTCTGGACTGGATCTTTGGCCCTGAAGCTTCCCTTTAATCTTCCATCGTGTTGCTCGAGAAGTATTCCAATATCAACTCCTTCAATGGAACGGGCATAATCAACCAATCCCTCTGTATCTTCCTTACTGGCACCAGTGCTATCCCACGATTCCTGGTCGATAATTCCGATACAAACTCGCTTGTCGCAAACATACTTAAAACTGGCCAGGAAGCGCTGTAACAATGCCAGCTTTTCAGGACTCTCGCGCTCGTACAGTTCCATTGCCGCGGCAGCAGGGTTAGCCCCTTTTTCCATTAAGTGGCAGCAGATCTCGAATGTGTCCTTCGTGGTGGATGAAAACCTGAATTGACCCGTATCAGTGGCAATTCCGATGTAAAGTGCCTGCGCCGCAGCCGCGTCCATGGGCATTTCCAGATCCAGCATGATTCCCCCAAGGATTTCACCCGTGGCAGAGGCTTGACCATCAATGATGTTATGAATCCCATATTCGGTATTCGAAATGTGGTGATCCACATTCAGGTACACTTCGGGATAGGCTTCATTCAGAATATCTCCCAATCGTGTCCGGTCGGCACAATCGACGGTGATGGCAATGCGATTCGCATCAACTCCTTCACTTGCTTTAAAAAATGGTGTATCCGATACGAAAGCCCTGCAATTCTGGGGTACCGAATGATGGTTATAACATACCACATCAAATCCCATTGCCCGCATTGATCGCGCCAGTCCAACTTGCGAACCAATGCAATCACCATCGGGACGCACATGTCCCATTATGGCCACGGGTTTCCCCTTAATGGATTCCAATGCCTTCTTTAGTTCAGCGGAATGTTCCGGAAAATACTGCTCCATAATAAAATTTACTCTGTAAGAAATTCGTCCTCGGGATCTTGCACGGGCATATCCCCTTCCAGTCCCAGATCATCCAGCAACTGATTTAACTTTTCCCCGTAATCCGCTCCCTTGTCGTAAATGAAGTCCAGATGTGGCAGGAATTTCAATGTAACCGCCTTACCCATTTCCTGACGAATGGAACCATGATGCTTACTGAAAAATCTTTTTGCTGCTTGCCTGAGCTCCGTATCACCATGTGTCGCATAGAAAACCTTGGCACCACGGAGATTTGGCGCCACATCTACCGCCAAAATGGAGATGTGTACGGATTCTGAACGATAGCGCGTGTGCAGGACATGGCTAATCTCCCGTTTGAGCAGCTCGTTGACTCGAACAACGCGTTGACCCATTTTTCTTAGAGTGAAGGTTTGATCTTCAAAATCTCGAAGACTTCAATGCTATCCTTTTCCTGGTAAGCATTGTAGCCGTCCAACTGGATACCACATTCGTATCCGGCCCGAACCTCGGTGGTGTCTTCCTTGAATCGCTTCAAGGTGGAAACACGTGATTCGTGAACCATCTGACCATTGCGCATCAAGCGAGCCAATGCATCACGCTGCACACGGCCTTCCGTGACCATACAACCGGCAACCTTTCCCTTTCCTAGAGGGAATACCTGGCGTACTTCGGCAGCACCGATCTTGTTCTCGCGGAGCTCTGGTTCGAGCATGTCGGCCATTGCGTCCTTCACCTGATCGATCAACTCGTAGATGATATTATGCTGGAACAGTTTAATCGCATGGTGCTTGGCAACATTCCTCACACCATTTTCCATTCCAACATTGAATCCGACAACACTGGCGCCGGCTGCGCTGGACATAATCACGTCATTGCGGGTGATGTCACCCACTCCCATATCCACAACTTCCAGATCAATTTTGTCGCTCTTGATAGTTTGTAGACTGGTGGCCAGGGCTTCAGCAGTTCCATAAACGTCTGCTTTAACCAGGACAGCGAAAGATTTTTTCTGGGTTTTCTCAATAGCAGCAAACAAATCATCCACAGAAGCACCGGATTCCCGACGGTCTGAGGCTTCCAATTTGCGACGAGCCAGTTCGTTGGCTTCTGCCAACTTCTTGGCCTCGCGCTCATTTTTGACTGCTTTGAAAACGTCACCGGCATCGGGCGGAGTAGACCAACCAATGACCCTAACCGGTTTAGATGGGCCGGCTTCCTTAATCTGTTCGCCCTTGTCATCAATCAACTGACGGACACGACAATAATGCTCACCACAAATTATCGACGTACCAGGCTTCAAAGTTCCCTGTTGAATGATTACCGAAGCTGTGGAACCACGACCCAGCTCTTTCTGTGCTTCCAGGATAACTCCTTCTACTGGAGCTTTTGGATCAGCTACGATAGTTTCAGTAACTTCAGCCTGCAAAAGGATGATATCCAACAAGCCCTCGATGCCATCGCCCTTCAATGCGGATACCTTGGCACATAAAGTTTCACCACCCCACTCTTCCGGAGCAAGTTCTCGTTCCTGCATCTGGCGCATCACCTTATCGACGTTGGCGCCCGGTGCATCCATCTTGTTAATGGCAACAACGATCGGCACCTTGGAAACCCTGGCGTGGCCGAGTGCTTCGTCGGTTTGCGGCATGAATCCATCATCCGCAGCAACAACCAGAATCACAATATCGGTGGTCCGGGCACCACGGGCACGCATATTACTGAATGCAGCGTGTCCAGGAGTATCGATGAAGGAAATTAGTTTATCTTTGTGGGTTACCTGATATGCACCGATGTGCTGGGTAATTCCTCCAGCTTCCGTCGAGACAACGTTCGCCTCACGGATTGTGTCAAGAAGGGTCGTTTTCCCGTGGTCAACGTGTCCGAGAATACAGACAATCGGAGGACGATCGACCTGCTCAGACTTTTCCTTGGCCGGCTTTTCTTCCTTAGGAGGTTCCACCTGCCCAGATTCACCACGGTGGCGGATTTCCAATTTAAATCCATGGGTCTTGGCCAGACGCTCTGCCACGTCCTCCTCAATACTGGAGTTCATGGATGCGAAAATACTCATCTCCATCAGTTCGGAGATTAGCTGGAAAGGCTTGCGGCCGATTTGATGCGCAAAATCGCGAACCACGATAGGGGTTCGAAGTTGCAACGGTTGAAGCTTTTTTTCTTCCGGAACTTCCACCTGCTCTTCAGCCCCTTCCACAATCCCCTCAACTTCTTTTTCCGGTTGTGCTGGCTGAGGAATGGCCACCTTCGGCGGAGCAATCGGTTTTGGCCCCCTCAGGATTGGTGGTGGTTTGATAGCTGGCGGTCCCTTCGGAGCCGGAGATTCAGGCTTAGCTACGACTTCTTCCACCACAGGTTCCTGTTTAGGCTTTTCCTTTGGCAGGTCTGTTCTTAAAATTGGTACGCGTGGAGCGGCTGATCCTCCCGGAATCGGGGGGGGTGTAGTCGGCGCACTACCAGGAGCAGGACGACGTACAATAACCGGTGCCTTCGGCAAAGGAGGAGGAGCTTTGCCAACTTGCACTGGAGGCTTTGGCTGAACAACCTCTACCCTCTTTTGTTGCTCCTCTTCTTCACGTTCCCGACGTTCCCGTTCAATATCTTCCTTGGACCGAACAATCGCCCCGGCAGGAAGAACCGGATCCTTTTTAACTTCAGGCTCCGGTGCCTTTTCCGCTGGAGTCGGTTCAGACTCTTCAGGTTTTGGCCCGAATTCCTCACGAAGGCTCTCGGCCGATATATTATCTACGGTACTGGAAGCGCTCTTCACCTCGTGCCCGCGTTCTTTGAGCAACGCCATTAGCTCCGCGTTGTCCATTCCAATATCCTTGGATAACTGATAGATCCGAACACTCATAAAATATTTTATTTAGAAGTTTTGCCTGCCTTACGCAATACGTTAGCGGTTACTGGCCTTTATTATCAACCTTCTCCAGCCTGGATATTTCGGTGAGCATGAACCAATTTTACGATTTGATCAGAATCGACTTCAGAAAAGCCCATTTTAACCAAATCTTTTGCCTCGACGCCTTCAAATGCCTCAGGGCTGACCAGCCCGTGCTGTACAAGGAACGCTGCCAATTCATCTGAAATGCCGGTAACGCCTTCCCATCCCTTGATGGCCTCGCGCAAGCGCTCGTCAAATCCGACTTCAGAGACCTGCTCCTTAGCAATGTCCAGCTTCCAACCCAGTAAACGTGAAGTCAGGCGTGCATTCTGGCCACGTCGTCCAATCGCAATGCTGAGATTTTCCTCGCTGACCTCAAAGTAGATCCGGCGGTTTTCTTCATCCACCTTGATATTGAGCGGAACCGCCGGGCGAATTGCCTCGTGAAGCAATTCGAGAGGATCCTCACTGTATTTGACAATATCGATTTTCTCGCCACCGAGCTCGCGAACGATGCTCTTAACACGGGCACCACGGGCACCAACACACGCACCAACTGGATCCACTTTTGGATCCCCACTGCTGACAGCAATCTTGGTCCGGTAACCAGGCTCACGGGCTATCGCTTCAATGACGACAGTGCTATCCTGGATTTCAGCCACTTCCAGTTCAAAAAGACGACGAACAAACTTCACGCTGCCACGTGACAGGATTAATTCCGGACCACGATTGGTTGGCTCAATTTCCAACAAAAGGCAGCGCATACGTTCTCCAGGTGAATAATCTTCCCCTGGGACACGCTCTTTCGGAGGAAGAATCGCCTCAGCTTTTCCAAGATCCACTACCAAATCACCGCGCTCGCGACGCCGCACGATACCAGTGACTATATCTCCCACATTATCCTTATACTCATCATAGATGCGCTCCTTCTCAAATTGGCGCAGTCGCTGCATGATGGTCTGACGGGCTGTCTGAGCTGCAATTCGTCCCAATTTCTCAGGATCCACTTCACGCTCAATAAAGAGCCCAACTTCCGCATCAGGATTCAGCTTGCGAGCCTTTTCAATATGAATCTGAGTAAGCGGATCTCCCATGGAATCAACAACTTCCAGAATAGCCCATGCTTTCAAGGCACCATTCCGAGGGTTGATCTCAATCTTCAATTCCTGACCGGCATTGACCCCCTTAGTGGCTGCACTGCGAATTGCATTGGAAATCGCCGCGATCATGTCCTCACGCGGTATTCCCTTTTCCTTTTCCATGTACTCGAGAACGGATAAAATTTCCTGACTCATTGTGATTGGCGTCTGTTGAAATGATTATAAGACAAAACAAAAAAGAGCGGGCGGGGGGCCCACTCTTCTTGTCGAGAAGATTAAAAGAAAGAAGTTGATCCAGCCACTAGGCCTTGTCAAGCACCGCTTCCGTCAACAACTGGAGTTTACTTGCCGATTGTAGACCGTACCCGCTCAAGCCTGAATTGATCCTCCAACCAAAGGATTCCCTGCACCCATCCATTGCACAAAGGGTACTGTTTCCTGTTCTGGATGGATGCCAACTTGAACAATTCCTTATATGAGTCCGGAAAAGTGGCCGGACGGCCATGAAACCAGATTCCCATCCCTTCCTCCGGGGATAATTTGTTGCTCACAACGAGAATCGGAAGAAAAACGTCCACCCACAGTCTCTGAACCAGACTGGCGTTCAATTCTCCGCCCAACACATGGTTTGTCAGCCATATATCCCACTCTGGTAAACCAGCTTGGCGACGTATCACTGAAGTGTTCTCAGTGGACCAAAGATCCGACAATCTATTCCGCAATCGATCTACGAGGAATCCTGGTGGGTTTCCCAGTCGCACCGCCCAATCCGGAGTACTGGAATTAAGCTTCAGGTATTGTTTGAGTCGACATTCTGCTCGGTTCGCGGGCCTCCCATACCTCCACCGTACAGATTCGGCCCATTTTTGGCGAATAATAGCCAAGGTCTCACACGATCTCCAGCAAGACATTGGCAATGCTTCTGCCATTTCATAAAAGGGCCGGCGATTGAACGGAAACCCCAGATAGTACAAGAACATCCGGTGCAATCCACCTTCCCATCCGTGCGAGTCCAACAGGCAACGCGCCATCGATTCCTTATCCTGCCAGCGTCTGTCTGCTCCGATTTTCAATCGCTCCCGGATGCTCACTGGATCATCCGATTCCATCCACTCCTTCAATTCCGGAACCAATTCCCCGAACAGTCCGGGTGATCCGCCGCTCACTGATTCAATATCTTCCCTGGTCCATGGACCCATGTTCCATTCTTCCGGTTCGATGCCTCCGGCAGTTAATATTCTTCGATCCATTCCACCGGCGAATAGAACTACGTGCAAAATCACCTCGTTATATGCGGGATCACAGTTATGGCCATGGCGCCACCAGTCCTCCCGGTACAAGTGGATTTCAATATCACCCATCTGTCGCACGCCATCCAGTTCGATTGTTGCTTCGAGGAAATCCGGACCAGCTCCCCTGTTCCAGCGGCCCACCGAACATACCTTCAAGCGTCTGCCAGACTGCGTCAGCCAATTACCGTTCTGCACATGTTGAAGGGCCCAGATTTGCTGAACTTTACTTTCCAATATCTGCAATGGCCCATACGGACCCTGCAATTCGGTTACATGATTCGGGACATAAGATGTTTTCATCCACAAAACCTAACGGTTTTATGATAATCCTTCAAGTCGATTTCCAAATTTGGAAGAAGATTTCCTGAGAGAAGACTGATTGCCTCTGGAGAACCTTGTCTGGACTCGATCCGACCAATCCAGCAACTGATCCGCCGTCATAGAATCAGCATCATGGGCGATAGCGGAGTGAGCAACGGCGCGATCGCCTGAGGCAACTTTCACCTCCCATCCCTTCCCGAGACGTATTAGCCAGGTTTCGATGATGGTATCAGCAGTTTGGCCGGCGGCAGAATAGATAATTGAGAGAGTTCGTGTATTCTCGAGAAACTGCTGTTCCATCTTCTCACCTCTTCCATCAACTATTACATGCAATTCCCAGTGTTCC
This sequence comes from Puniceicoccales bacterium, assembly GCA_030595525.1. Lineage (GTDB taxonomy): Bacteria > Verrucomicrobiota > Verrucomicrobiia > Opitutales > Oceanipulchritudinaceae > Oceanipulchritudo. The sequence goes on along the minus strand of JAUVDD010000013.1, from coordinate 1,233 downwards.
AAATCGTGTAAAATCCGGATTTGCTGTAATAGCTTTTCCGCAAGCACATCCATGCCTTCAGACAGCCGATCACGAAAGGCGGGTAACCGGTGAATCAAATTACAGGCATCGACAAGAATCAGGCGTTTCATAAAGGATTGGAATAGACTTGTGACAGGAATTACTCCTATCTTTCGGCCACAAGTTCGTGCATTAGAAAAGAAGGCACAATCTTTGCAGTACTAAAGTACCATATGAGTGAAGAAATACATATCATAGGACACCGGAATCCGGATGCCGATGCGATTTGTTCGGCGATTGGATATGCTGCATATAAGTCAGTCGACGAAAATGCCAGTTATATACCTGCCAGATGCGGCAATTCCAACGCACGCATTGATACAATCTTATCGAGATTCAACGTGGCCCTGCCAAAATTCATTGGCGATATAACTCCGAGGGTAGCGGACATCATGGTCAGGGATGTCATCCATGTGAACCCTGACTCAACTTGCATGGAAGCCTTGGATCTGATCGATAAACACGATTTGAGGGTCCTGCCCGTTGTAGATAGTGATGGCCGACTCCATGGCAGCCTTTCCATTTTCGACCTGGGAGAGCACTTTATCCCCAAACCACGGGATGAGAGAAGCATGCTACAGGTCCATACGAGCGTAGAAAATATCGTCGGAGCACTGCAGGCTGAAGTAGTTAACCTTGAGGATCCGGACCGTGTGGAAGACTTATTTGTCCGAATTGGAGCGATGGATATCCGGTCTTTCGGCATGTACTACAAGGATCAGGACCTGGCACATTCCAGTGTAATTATTGTTGGTGATAGATATGACATCCAGCAAAAGTCCATCCAATCGGGTGTCCGGATGCTTGTAATCAGCGGCGGCCTTCCGGTTGAGGAGGACGTTGTCGAATTGGCAAAGGAAAGAGGTGTCAGTATCATTATCAGTCCTCATGACTCGGCAACTACTTCCTGGATCATACGTAGCGCCGGACGAATCGATAGAATGGTTAACCGTAAAACCGTAAACTTCGGATCGCAGGTAAAGCTCAAGCAGGTCAAAAGAAAATTAGCCTCCTCAGATGCAGCCGCCTTCATGGTCGTGGATGAGGAGGAAAAGCTACTCGGTATCTTCACAAAAACAGATCTGATAAAGCCGATCCGCAGCAAATTGATCCTGGTGGATCACAACGAACTGAGCCAGGCGGTGCCCGGAGCAGAACAGGTTCAGATTCTGG
>JAUVDD010000116.1 GCA_030595525.1 Puniceicoccales bacterium | reverse complement strand
CTGACAAGGTGGACGCGAAAGTTGTTGGTGCACCCGGTTCCCAGGGTAGTACGATTGTGGATAATTTCTCGGCCTTTCACGGGAGCGATCCCCTTGACGTCAGCAAAAGTGATTTCACAGGAAGTGTACATTCAATCCTGAAAACAAAACTTGGTGAGAATTTTGATGTTATTATGGGTGCAGGCTACACGGTTGCTCCCGCCGGTCCGGGTGAATCTTACCGGGCGTTTTTAAGTGCTCTGGGAGGTGGGGTTGAGTTGGGGAATCCGGAGCTCAGACCAGAGGAAAAGACCAGTCTTTCAATAGGGCTCCAATATACATCTCCACGATTAATACTCTCCGCGGAGGCCTGGCATGCTGATATTAACAATTTTGTTCAACGTGAAATTATCTCAACATCACCACTAATCTACAGTTTTGCGAATCGGGATAGTCGGTTTAGAGGTATCGAGGCACAGATGTGGTTCAAACCCTTTGCTGGCAGTAATCTGGATGCGCTCACTATCGAATTTGGTTACACCCGAGTGTGGGGGGAATCCAAAGAAAGTGGTTTGTCACTTCCAGATATTCCACCTGGGAATTCTCGTATAGTTCTCAACTGGGATAGGAAACACGAAGAAGGTCCCTTTTCCGGATATCTGCAGTTTGGGTATACAAGGGAGGGAATTAATCCCCAGACGAATTTGAATCCGGTTTATCAAGATACAGACTCCTTTCTCGTGTTGGATTTTGGATTATCCATTAAAGTGTTTAATACCGGACGACTCCATCTTGGCCTCTTGAACGTGTTGGACGAGCTGGCCTATGCCTACCTGCAACCACCTGTCACCACTGGACCGGTTGCTCCCTCGGGCGGAAATTTAAGTGGAGGAGATCGTATTCCACTGCCGGGTCGATCTTATACATGCAGCCTATCCTGGGGCTTTTAGAAAACAGTAACTACTTTTCTACAGTCGCATTATTAGGTTGCTAATATGTATTAATGCCCCAGTCTCCCGCCTATTGTTTTACATTGATGGCGGATTCTGACGATGAAACTAGCATTATGAAACAGTCGATTTGTTGGAAATTCAGTCGATCCTAAATGGAAACACTGGAGTCCGATTAGTCGAACGAGTCCAATGGCTTTGTGTCGGCATGCGCACAATCCGACATGAGCCTATTTTTCTGTGCGCAAATTAGTTATATATAAGAAATGGATATCTACGTAGGAAACCTGGCCTATGAAGTTCACGATGATGATCTTCAAACTGCTTTCGCCGCTTTCGGTGAAGTTGAATCGGCCCGAGTTATTATGGATCGAGACACGGGACGTTCCCGTGGTTTTGGTTTTGTTAAAATGCCGAATAATGAGGAAGGTCAGGCAGCAGTTGATGCCTTGAATGATTCAGAACTTGAAGGCAGACCGATTCGCGTACGCGAAGCGGAAGAACGCCAGCCCCGGAGCGGCGGCGGTGGAGGCGGCGGAGGCGGCTTCAATCGCGGCGGTGGCGGCGGCGGCGGACACCGAGGAGGCGGCGGCGGAGGCCGTGGCGGATACGGTGGTCGCGGTGGTGACAGAAACCGTTACTAAATTCTATTAAGAATTGAAAACTCTTTTTACGGGGTGTCTGGTGTAAATCAGACACCCCTTTATTTTTTATAGATAAACTCCAACTCATGTGGCAGGACGGCATAATAGATTCCCAGCCAGAGTTTTTTTGAGAACCGATAGGTTGCTATCGGAATGACTAGGCAGCCTGAACCCGCGACGATCAGTGTTGTGGAGATGGATAGTATGCCAATTAGAAACAGGACTGCCAGCGGGAGCACCCAGAATACGCAGGTAATGGCATAATTCAGTGGAATGGCACCGAGGCTCCAGCCGTCTTCCTTTTCGATGGGTAGGTGGCAATGCGAACAGTGTGTATTCAACAGGTATTTCGACTTGAACAAGGTGGTTTGCTCACATCTGGGACATTGGCCCTGAATAGCGCGGAAAATTGTGGTAGTACGTGAAATTTCCTGCATCAGGAAAGTAAGTGTGACGGGTAAATCCTTTGGGCAATCAAGTCCTTCAAGTGACCCTGAACAAACGGTCGATCCCCCGGATAGGTCACACCAAACCAGCTACCGGTGGTTTTAAGCATTTTGCACTGGGCAGCCTCTTGGACAATCAGGTCATCGATAATTGTTGGAATATAAAATTCCTCGGTCAGTGCCTTGCCGTGATATTTCAGGAAATGAATCAAATGCCTTTCCAGCGGTTCAAAGATTTTATCGCTGAATCCCCAGAAGTTCATGGAAACCAAATCCTCTGGTTTTAACCGAATTTCTTTTCCGTTCTTGCTAGTTCCCAGAATGGTTCCCTCTCGATCCATCGAAATATCGATGATTTCCTCGACGGTCTTCAACAGGCCCGACTCAGATTGGCAGAGACCGCGATTAACCGATCCATGTCTCGACAGTGTATGATCCAACGGATACCCCACCATGCATAGAGGATCCTTGTCGGAGCTATCACACTCCTTGAAATGATCAGCTAATATCCGGTAGGCTTCTCCACCGTAAAAATCATCTGCATTTATCACTGCAAAGGAACCCTTTACCGAGTTGCGTGCAGCGTAAAGGGCATGTGCGGTACCCCAGGGTTTGGTTCTGCCATCCAGGGTGGTGGTGAATCCGGCAGGCAAGTCATCTATTTCTTGAAAGGCATAATCGATTTCGATCCGGTCTTCATAGCGCTTGCCAATAGTGCTTCGGAATGGAGCTTCGATATCCTTGCGGATGATGAATACGATTCGCCGGAAACCTGCCTGAATGGCATCGTAAACTGAGTAGTCCAGCAAAGTTTCCCCATTGGGACCCATGGGCTCAAGTTGCTTGAGTCCCCCGTATCGACTGCCCATTCCGGCAGCAAGGACGAGTATGCTCGGTTGTTGCATCAAGCGTATTTAGCGTAGTCTTCAATGGTTGCCGGATGAACTTCCACCCAGTGCCCGGGCGATACTTCCTTGAATTCGCCGGGCTTCTTCAAATCTTCTTCGGAACACGGAATCCATGAACGCTTGGCGAACGCGCATCCTGGGGGAGGATCAATGGGCGAAGGAACATCACCCTGAAGAATAATGTGTTCCCTTTTGGCGTGTGGTTCTGGCACTGGGATCGCCGAAATCAGGGCTTTTGTGTAGGCATGGAGTGGATTCTGGAAAATCTCATCGGTTGATCCCAGTTCCACGATCTTTCCAAGATACATGATAGCGATCCGATCGGAAATGTGTTTCACAACTGCCAGATCATGGGCAATAAACAGATAGGACAGGTTGAATTCCTTCTGCAAATCCATCATCAGGTTCAGGATCTGGCTTTGTACGGAAACATCCAGGGCCGATACTGGCTCATCACAGACCACTAACTGTGGATTCAGGGAAATAGCTCGGGCAATACCAATACGTTGACGTTGACCACCAGAGAATTCGAATGGAAAGCGATCCACAGAATCTTTCGACAATCCAACGGTATCGAGGATCTTGGCAACTCGCTTACGACGTTCGCCACTGCTTTTGACACCATGGATCAGAAGCGGTTCCTCGAGGATATTTCCAACGGAATGCCGGGAATTCAAAGATTCGACTGGATCCTGGAAGATCATCTGAATATCCCGACGGAAAGGTTTTAGGGCTTTCCCTTTCAGCTCAGTGATGGCCGTTCCCTTAAAGTAAATGTCCCCGGCGGTAGGATCGTAGAGCCGGCAAACGCATTTCCCCAATGTGGATTTGCCACAACCTGATTCACCAACGAGGCCGAGGGTCTCTCCCGGTTGAATGGCCAGGGAAACATCATCAACTGCCTTCAATTGTGCTTTGGTCCGCAGCATCACACCTCCCTTAACAGGGAAGTACTTCTTTAAGCCCTTGATTTCCAGAAGTGGCTCCGAAGCGCTCGGTGTGTTATTAGAATTGTTATCAGAAATCATGGTCAGGAGGGCATTTGATCGACGCGGACTACAGGATGATCTTCCACCCAATGTCCAGGTTCTATTTCTACAAGTCCGGGACGTTCAGACTGATAGGCTGCCGTTGCCATATAGGATGCGGCATCCGGATGAGGTGATCGCGGCGCGAATCTGGCGCCGACAGGCAGTTCCAACAGACCTGGTACGTATCCATCAATGGTCTCGAGGCGAGTCTTGCGCTCATTTTCCATTCTGGGGATGGAATTCAGGAGTCCTTTTGTATAAAGATGACTCGGTCGATGGAAGATATCTTCCACGGAGCCTTTTTCTGCGACTCGTCCAGCATACATCACAACGACATCATCACAGGTTTCTGCAATAACGCCAAGATCATGGGTAATCATGATAATGGACATGCCCATTTCTGCCTGAAGGTCCTTCATCAATTTGAGGATCTGTGCCTGAATTGTAACATCCAATGCAGTAGTTGGTTCGTCTGCGATCACAAGGCTTGGTTTGCAAGCCAGAGCCATCGCAATAACTACCCGCTGGCGCATGCCGCCTGATAATTGGTGAGGATATTCGGAGACGCGGATTTCCGGGGATGGAATTCCCACTTTCGTTAGAATATCAATAGACCGGTCCCAAGCTTCCTTTTTCGAGATATCCTTATGCAAGAGGAAGACTTCGCTTATCTGCTTGCCGATCCGGTGGACCGGATTCAGAGCAGTCAATGGCTCCTGAAAGATCATGCCAATCTGACCACCACGCGTCTTATGCATTTCTTCATCGCACACCGTGGTAAGGTCTTTTCCACCGAACAAGACCTGTCCACCAAGGATTTTCCCCATGGGTTGTGGCAGCAGACGGATAATGGAAAGGGCAGTGACGCTTTTCCCACAGCCGGATTCACCGACCAGACCAAGCGTCTTGCCTTTCTCGACCGTGAAGCTAACGCCATCAACGGCCGTCACCTGACCCGCATCCGTATCGAATGCAGTCTGCAGGTCTTTTACTTCAAGGAGCAACTCCGGCAACGCTTGGTCCCTCCTTAGCAGATTTTGGTGCATACTGGTCGAAAACCTTGATGACCGGTTCAAAAGTTTTGCCGGATTTACGTCCCTCCAGCGTTTCTTTTTTCAAATCCGCATCAATCCATGCCAGGAAGAACTCCCCTGAGCTCCGGCTCAATTTGACATTGAAATCATCCGGATACTGGATCCAGCGCCAGTGAGCTGTGCGATAAAACGGTTGTACGAAACCGGGCACGAATGAGGCACCCTCGTACAGGATCTCTTCCATATCGAAAGCCATTTTTTTCATTTCCTCAGCATCATCGGAACGGCGATAGGCATTGATTCGCTTGTCCAATTTGGCGATTGCCACTGACTGCAAATTGTTGGTTTGCGTCTTGATTTTCCTTTCGGGATTGGGGGTAACACCATCTTCCAGCCAAGGAACATCGTAGGCGTTGTCGGCATGATAGGTCTCCCAGTAACGCGGGTACATCTCTGGTGAAACATTCAGGGCGCTGAACATGATATCGTGCTTCTTCTCCTGTGCCTTCTTCCATCCTGCAGTGCCATCGAGAACTTCCAGTCGCAGTTCGAGTCCTGCCTTGGCAGCCTCTTCCTTGATAATGGTCAGCATGTCCTGAAAAGTCCGGTAACCCGTGCTCAGGGTAAAAGACAACCGCCGGCCACCAGCATCGACCAGAATGCCATCCGGACCACGTTCAGTAAATCCTGCCTTGGCAAATTCCTCCAATGCCTTGTCGATGGAGAACGGTCGGGACGTCAGGGTGGGATGTGTGAATTCACCATAACCATCGGCTGTTGTGTTCATCCGAATGTAGTCCCCTCGGAAATACTCTTCG
>JAUVDD010000308.1 GCA_030595525.1 Puniceicoccales bacterium | reverse complement strand
GGATGCTGATCCCGTCGATGGAATTGAAAGTCCTTTCACGGAATTACCCAAGCTCGGAGACGACCGCAAGGCCCTGATTGTCCACAGGGCCAGGCATCATTATATTCTCCTCAACCGATATCCTTACAATCCGGGTCACTTGTTGATTCTTCCCTTCAAGGAAGTTCCCGAACTGGAAGATCTCGACTCAGATGAACGCCTGGAAATGATGGATCTGATCATCCTTTCCCAAAAAGTTCTGAAAAGGGCCCTCAAGCCCGACGGATTCAATGTTGGGCTGAATCTCGGACGGGCCAGTGGAGCAGGCATCCCGAAACATCTGCATTTCCATATTGTTCCCCGTTGGAACGGGGATTCGAATTTTCTTCCGATAATAGGCAAGACCCGTACCCTTCCCCAGGCACTCGACAAAACCTGGGAAATTCTGCACAACCTTTTTTCGAATGATTGAAGAAACCCTCTTTTTTCAAAGTCCTCGCTTCCTAACAGAATTATACTGTGGAGCGGAAAAAAACCTGATCCAGGCGGAATCTGTCTTGAACACACAGATTGTCTGCAGGGACGACTGGCTTAAGATTTCCGGCGAGCAGGAGGCGGTTGATCTCACCCGCAAGTTTTTTAAATTGCTGGAAAAGGCTAAAAAACAAGGCATGCGGGTTACAAGAAGTGACTACTGCAATATGCTGGATCTGGCGGGCGATGGTTCCATCAACGAGATAGAGGAACTCTTTAACCACCCGGTTCAGATAGAGTTGCGGAGCAAGAGTATAGTCCCGAAAACCCTGAACCAGAAATCCTATCTGCAATCCATCGATCGACAGGATATTGTGTTTGGAATCGGGCCGGCAGGTACGGGCAAGACTTATCTAGCAGTGGCGGCCGCCTTGAAAGCCCTGATGGAGGAAAAGGTCGAGAAAGTCATCCTTACGCGACCGGCAGTCGAAGCTGGTGAAGCACTTGGATTCCTGCCCGGCGACCTCACTGAGAAGATCGAGCCCTATTTGCTTCCACTCTATGATGCCATTTATGACATGATGGGCCGCGTAGATGGAAGACGCTTGATCGGACTGGATAGTGATCGCAAGGACGAAAGGAATACTCGGATTGAGATAGCCCCACTCGCCTATATGAGAGGACGGACCTTATCCAATGCCTTCGTGATTCTCGATGAGGCTCAAAACACGACTCCCGAGCAAATGATGATGTTCCTGACTCGTCTCGGCGACGGATCACAAATGGTTATTACAGGCGATAAGACCCAAATTGACCTGCCTCGCCACAAGTATTCCGGGCTGAAGGAGGCAGAAAAGGTCCTTGTCAATATCAAGGATGTAGCTTTCCATTACTTCGAAGGTAAAGACGTTGTCCGCAACCCCATCGTTCAGCAGATCATTGATGCCTATGCCCGGTACGAAGCTAAAACAGGAGCCCACCAACCTCGCGAGGTAAGCGCCGATTAGGAATAACTTCGATTCCTGAAAGTCGCACCCTGGTATGAACTTATTCAAAAAGTCCAAGAAACAGCAGGCCGAGGCAGATCGCCGACGACGCCGTGGAACCAAACGGGAACCCATTCTGAAATCCGTTTTCAACAGGGATTCCCTGACCAGCTTCCTGCTCTATCTGAGTTTTGGAATCGCCTCGATTTTCATCGCCTTCGCGGGTTTATCGTCGGCTGGGCCAATCGTTCAGAAGGATCAGGTCTCACGGATCCGGATTACCGCCGAAATTCCCTTTTCCTATATCAGTGACATCCGAACAAGTGAGCAACTGGAAGACGTCAGCAAAAAAGTCCCACCAGTATTCCGCCTGGATCTCGCACCCTACAAGAATTTTCGTTCCTACATGGAGCGTCTGATCATCGATCTGGCAGAATTCGCCAAGGTACCCGAGAATACCCCCGAAAAACTGGCCCGGTTGGAAGAGAGTGAAATTCAATCCTTCCTGAACGAATACGCTGCCGGAAATCCCTACAATCTCCGCACATCCGATCTGGCCACCCTATATAACCAACTCGGCAGGGATCGTTGCCAGGCCACTATCAACGAAGGATTGATTATTATCGGGGAGATTTTCCGTAAAGGTGTCTACCAGGAAGACAGTGCATTGAACATGAATTCCGGTCAACGCCTGACCCTATTCAATGTTGAGGACGAACTAGGCAATCTGCAGGAAGTCCAGATCCTTTCCGAAGAGGAAGGTCAGCGCACCCTGAGAATCCAGCTCTTGGCTCTGGATGTCCCCAGGGAAAGTACAGTGGGCATTGTCCGGATTCTTCGCTCCGCCCTGGTTCCCAATCTCGTTTTTGATTCCGACCGGACCCAATCCCATATTCAGGAAGCCCAATCCATGGTGGAAGCTATTCTTATCGGTGTCCGTGAAGGGGATACGATAGTGGAACCAAATTCCAGGGTCACAGCTATCCAGTATGAACAATTAGAGGCTTACCGAGACGCGCTGAGGGATTCCGAAGCCGCGGATTTTGGCCTGGATACACTCTTCTACGAACGCGCCCTGTTGACACTCATCCTGGTTATGGGAGCCGTTTTCTTTCTCAAGAGTTCCCGCAGCAAGGTTCAGAACAACCAACGCCTCTTTTCACTTTCGGGAGCAATCATTCTTTTCAACCTGCTTCTACTCAGGCTGGTGATTGAGCTCGGTGACGGAGTTATTGCCGAAACGACTCCCATCATCCTCCACCTGATTCCCTATATCATGCCGATCATCCTCGGTCCGATGATCATAACCATCTTGGTTGGAATTGGTCCGGGCATCCTGTCAGTGGGATTGATCAGTTCAATAAGTGCCATGATGCAGGGCAACAGCCTGTCAGTTCTTCTCCTGTCACAACTGGTTGGACTGGTTGCCATATCCTATTGCCGGAACACCGCCCAGAAATCGTTGTGCCTGACGTGGCGACCGTAGGAGTAGCGGTCGTGGCGACTGGCGTCCCAGCAGGCGTTGACATTATTGTTGATGGTATCGTGGTTGGTGTGAGTGACGGCACAGACATAGACTTGGTCTTTGACTTAGACGGACGGGCAGAAATAGAGATCACATCCCCGTTCCCGCACAAACCGCTGAAGAAAATAATTGAGGTGTCTGTATGATAATCAGTGTGTCGGGGAATATAAATGCTGTTCGCGCCAATGGTGTGAAACGTGTGGATGAAGCTGCTGCGGTTATGCTGG
>JAUVDD010000323.1 GCA_030595525.1 Puniceicoccales bacterium | reverse complement strand
GGGTAACCGCTTTGCCTCCAACAAATTCGGAACATCGTTCCCTGTGAGCACGGATCGATATATCAACCTTGCCAACCATGGCCGCGACTTCCGTTTTGGATTCCCAAAGAGGTTTACCGATTTCCCTGGAGATAAGAGTGGAGATTTCCAGAGTTCGTTCTTTCAGGACTTCAGCAAATTTCCTCAGAATCAATTCCCGTTCTTCAACTGGTCGACTTGCCCATTCTGGCAGAATTCTTCGCGCGGCCTGCACGAATGCGGAAATCGATTCAGCATCTGTGGCATTACCCGACCAGACAAGGGATCCGTTACTGGGATTGATTGAGTTCAGTACACTCATGATCATATTGTTCTGGTTAACCGATTATTAGATACTGGACAGAATCACCGGATCCCACTTGCAGGATTTCTGCCGTTTCTGAGGAGATCAACAACTGTCCGTTATCAGACAATCTTGCCTCAGCAAGAGTCGCTTTGAAGGCCAACTGGTTGTTGGTTATCAGGTATTGGCCTGTTGAGTCGAACGGCTTTGCCTGTGCGTCAGTGAGCACAGTCTGGCAATTCTTCCAACTGGATAGCTGTTCCCTTTGTGCTTTCAGGATGGGTCCAGCATCGAAAATATCCACTTCCTCAGTCTTCTGAAAGCCTTCCTTTAGAAGAATCTGCCTTGCGGGTACGGTCTGCGGGTGAACAGCGCCAATCTTCTCCTGCGTTTCCTTTGGCAATAGTTTAACATAAATCGGATGTTCCGGCATTAATGCCTCAATGAAATCCTTTTCCCCGATGCCACTTAGCACATCTGCGCGATAGTAATCCCTCCAAAAGAAATTCTTTCCGACAGCTTCCCAGAAAGGGGAGCGTCCTGAATTATCCAGAAAGCCGCGCAACTCAGCGATGATCTCTGGATCGAATCTTTTCGAAAATGCCTTCATGAAGCAAAACCTGGATTTCGATAGAAGTTTCCCAATCCCGTGCCTCCGATAGTCGGGATGCAGGAATAGACTACAGATCTCAGATGGGCCTTTGTGGTTTTTGACCAGTTCCAGTGTCTGGACATTTTTCCGGACATTCAGGGGTTCGTATTCCTGCAGGTTATTTTGAATCTTGTAGGTATAAAACGGATCAAAACCGCCCACACGTGATAACAATCCTGATGTTCCGACGAGCTCGCCACGGTCTATATCCTCAAGAACAAATAAGTAAGTCTCTCCACCTGGTTTCGAGACACGGTGATCAAATGCCCTGAGAGAATCCGAAATCCGCTCTTCCAGATAATCCGAATGATCCGGTAAAGAAGTCATTCCTCCGGAGATGCTCCCGATCAGTTTTTGTAACGAATCGTGATCTGTTTCCCTGACCGGGCGAAAAAGCAGTTTTGTATCCATATTCAAAGATCAAGCAAACGGTGCCTTGTTGATAGTTTCCGACTCCCTTGATAGAAGATGCAGAAATTCGACTGTCTTGTCGATTTGCGTGGGAATACTATCAGCCATCGCGAATTCCTGATCCGAATGGATTGCTCCACCCATGATTCCAATTCCGTCAAGATGGGGTAATCCGGCACCACCGACGACGTTACCATCCGAGCTGCCACCCGTATCGCGTTTTCCTGATAGTGGCATATTCAGGCTCTGTTCAACCCTGTTCCAGATATCATGCATGGCAGCATTACCCGGCGTCTCCGTTTTCGGTGAGCGAAGAAATTCTCCATGTATCTCCATCCGAATGCCATCGGTTGAGGAAGTAACTTCCTGCATTAGCTGGTTCAGAACATCATTGATTTCCTTTACGGATTCGGGTCGACCAATCCGGATATTGAGCCATGCACTGGCATAATCCGGCACAACATTGACCGGACCCGGAGAGCTGAAATTCGCCACATTGATGATCGCTTCGGCGATTTTCCCATTCAACTGATGACATTTTACAAGAAATCCTGACAAGGCAGCGACGGCGTTACGTCCATTCTCGAAATCACGTCCAGTATGGGCGGCCTTACCATATGCTGTTACTTTGAAATTCCCGGTTCCCTTTCTACACCGGACTAGTTCTCCTGCAGGAAGACAGCTCTCGAAGACTAGCCCAAGGTGATTCCATTCTGCTGCTTCCAATAATAGTTTATGACTGCCGATAGATCCAAGTTCCTCATCTGCATTGATGAGGATTTCCCCACCGACTTTCCCCGACTGATCTTCCTGAAGAAAGCGCTTTACTGTTTCCAGCATGATGAAAAGACCGCCCTTCATATCGGCCACACCTGGCCCATGCAGTCTTCCGTTTGGAAGTTCCTTCAGGATCTGGAACGGGTGTTCCGCACTGAAAACGGTATCCATATGGCCGCTAAACAAGACATGGACAGGGGCATCGGGACGGAATCGCAATCGCAGGACATCTCCCGACTGATGGATACTTCCATCAAGATTATTAATCGGTTGCAGTTTGATTCTCTCAAAAGTGCCGGGGATCCCGGACATATGATCGGACAAGGCATCCGCCATGCGTTCCAAACCGGGCAGATTGGTGGATCCCGAATTAATATTAACCCATTCCGTGAGTTTGGAGTAATCCATGTTAGGAAGATAGTAAACTTTACATTTCCCGCAACTTTTTCATAGGTAGAAAAATCAATTGCGTTTTTTTCAGAATGTGATTTAGATAGTTGATCACCAGAACGTAAGCTCTACTTTAACTCCATTTTCCACGTTTTTTTCCAGTTCTCCCCAACTGGCTGTAATTTCGGAGTTATCCGATTGGGCCGGAAGCGGGATCTTTATTATCAGGGGGGCAACGGATCCAGTTTTCGGCCCACCTTGTTTATCCAGACTTGACCCGCCGGTACCTGTAAACAGCCTAGGAACCAGCTATGAATGAGAACAGAATGGTCAAATGTGGTGTGATTGGAACAGGATCCCTGGGTCAGCATCATGCAAGAATTTACGCTGCATTAGAAAATGTTGATTTTGTCGGCATTGTTGATGCAAATCCGGAACGCGCGCGGGAAATCGCCGAGCGCCATGGTACCAAGGCCTTCGACTCACCAGAAGCTCTGGCCGCAGAGTGTGAAGCGATCAGCATCGTTGTTCCCA
>JAUVDD010000310.1 GCA_030595525.1 Puniceicoccales bacterium | reverse complement strand
GGTCTCGTGGGGTTATTATATAGGTAACTTCACCTTCCTCGTCGGTGTGGCAGCATCAGCAGTCATGCTGGTAATACCTGCCTACGTATACAATTGGAAACCAATTAAGGAGGTAGTGATTTTTGGTGAATTGCTGGCAGTAGCGGCAATTGTCATGTGTTTACTTTTTGTTCTTGTCGACATGGGGCATCCGGACCGCTTGTGGCATATGATCCCTGGATTCGGCAAACCAAACTTTCCGTCATCACTTATGGCATGGGATGCCCTTGTTTTGAATGCTTATCTGGTAGTTAATTTGATTGTCGTAATCTACCTGCTATGGTCCGCATACAAAGGCAGGCACTATAACGCAAAAATTGTCATTCCACTGGTGATCCTGTCCATTCCCTTAGCAGTTGGAATACACACCGTGACAGCATTTCTTTATAGCGGAATGGCCAGTCGTCCCTATTGGAATGCCGCCATTCTGGCACCCCGTTTTCTTGCATCGGCACTGTGCTCCGGGCCAGCTGTCCTGTTGATTCTTTTCCAAGTGTTGCGAAAGATAACCCCGATGGAAATCAAAGACGATGCCATCCACAAGATTGCAGAGTTAATGGCCTATGCCATGGGGTTTAATCTGTTCCTTTTTGGTGCGGAAATCTTCAAGGAGTATTATTCAAACACGCACCACCTTGTTCACTATGAGTACCTGTTTTTTGGCGTGAACGGGGAACCATCACCCATTGCATTTTATGCCTGGTTATCACTGGTATTCTCGGTTCTGGCGTTTTTCATTTTTGTCATTCCTGCCACAAGGAAAAACTTTCTCCTGATGAACATTGGAGCATTCTTGATTTACTGGTCCGTCTACGTTGAAAAAGGAATTGCGCTGATCATTCCGGGATACACGCCAGATTCCCTCGGTCAGATATATGCCTATACACCAAGTGCTGCTGAACTGAGAGTTGCTTGCGCGATTTTCGGAATAGGATTTTTATTCTTCACCATATTGGTACGCGTAGCTGTATTCCTGCTCTTTGAAAAAAAATTCCATCTGAGGAATCGAAGCATATTGTAAGTGAATCCGTTGTAGCAGAAGGATCCTCTATCTAGTTGTCTTTCGAAGGGATCACTCCGCCCGTCAGTGCCCCCACTGTCAGGGTGGAGGCCTGTTGAAATAGAATCCTCGCAGTAATGAGTCCGATGACACGTCCTTCCTCCAGAACGGCGACAACCTCTGTACTTGAAGATTCGATACACCTGAATGCTTCATCAAGGGAGGCATCGGCTGAAATTGCCGGAATATTCCGGTTCATAATATGCCCGACTGTCTTGGAAAGGTTAACTGAAGCACTGTCCCGAAGAGACTGCTCAGCCTGCAATCCTTGCTGAACACCTTCCAGCATGGCGGCCAGAACAGCCTTGGGATCCAGCAATCCAGCAAAACTACCATTGTCAGCAATTACCACGAGGAAAGGCAGCCCATCCTTCTCGAAGTGGGAGTCCGACAAAAATCCCATAACTTCATTAATCGTATGCGACTCACCAAGTCGAAGGTATCGTCTGAGCATGATATCTTTAACAAGAATTCTATTTTCCTGTGGATCACTCATGAATTGATCTCCTTAATTTCCGGCTTACCGGTATCCACGGGATCTGTCTTCAGGCTGAGGAATTCACTTAATGCCCTGATCATCTGTCCCTCATCAATGACACCTAGAATGCGTCTTTCCGGATCGCATACTGGAATTACTGTCGATTGACTGATGATGCTTTTTCGAATCACTTCTATCAAATCATCTGTTAAAGCAGCTACCGGTAAGTCTGACTGGGCGATTTCATTAATTGGTCGACTGAAGGAGTTGGCCAGTTGATTTCCCAACTCTTCATCGTTCTCGGAAACATTCTGATCGAGATGACCAGCCATTGCATGAATAATCACAGAGGTTTGCAATTCACCGGCCAGCCGTCCCTCCGCATCCTGTAAAAACAAGGGACGGGCAACGTAGCTTTTTATTCTGCGATACATTTGGGACATTAACCAGACAGCTTCCCTGAGCTGATGTTGATTTCCAAAACGAATGCATTTTCGAGTCATGAGAGTATCTGCAAGGGGTAGGGATCTGGAAAGTTTCGCGACAGCTTTTTTTGGTTCCGAACGACGGCGTTCCATTCCGACGATACTCCATGCCCTGGCGAGGGCCAACTCAGTGGATTGGAACAGCTTGTTGTCCGCATAGAAAATATTTTGTTCACCAATTTGCTGACGCAAGCCGGATCCGGTCATGACCTTCTTCATCTGGTCTTCAATGCCACATACCACCAGATAGATACCACGGCTGTGGAGAAGTTCGTAATAGTGAACAAGAATTGCCATTGCCGTGCTGCCAACAGCCCTCAATCGCTTCATTCTTAGTACAACAACACGGGTTTGAGGAGTCAGGCAACGGACCAGCTCATAGTCCAAGTCTTCTACTGCGGCAAAATACAAATCTCCTTCCATGTTCACCGTCACCACTTCCGATGCACCAGCTCGATTAAACGGCACTTCCTCGAATCCGGAATCAGGAGCCTGAACAAGTTGGGTGAGGTCCGTGCTCCCGGTGACTCGTAGCAGAAGCACGATGGACAAGAACACGCCGACGAAGATGGCATATTCCAATGGGAGAATCAGGGTAGAGGCCAAGGTCCCACCTAGTACCAACCTCGAATTTGCACCCGAACGCCAGGTAAGCTTTAGCCTTTCTTTTTCAATCATCGAGTAGGCAATGATTATCAGCAATCCTGCCAGGCTGGCCTTTGGTATGAAATTCGCGAATTCCGAAAGAAGGAGCACGGTTAAGCCAGTCCAGACTGCTGAAAAGACTGCGGCCATCCTTGTTCGGCCACCCGATTGATAACAGACCGCTGTTCGTGTGAATGAACCCGAACCAGCAAAACAGGAAAAAAATGATCCTACTACATTGCTCGCTCCCTGCCCAACGAAGTCTCTTGTGAAGTTAAGTCTCTGACCCGAGCTCGAAGCCACAGCTCGAGCAATCGAGGCTGCCTCAATCAATCCCAGTAGAGCCAATGCCAGGGCGCCGGTTCCCAATTCCCGGGTCAGTTCATAGTTTGGATTTCTCAGAAGTTCCGGAATATGGAATTTATTAAGCGAGCCCGTGATTGGTTGAATATCTCGAACGATCTCCACTTTCCCGATTCCC
>JAUVDD010000075.1 GCA_030595525.1 Puniceicoccales bacterium | reverse complement strand
TTGCTGAAGAACGAGTAAAATCCCTACAAACAGAGCAAATGAAACGATTACCATGCTGCTCGACCATTCGATGGTCCGGAAATTGGAAACCCAATAATTGCTGCCCCAACAGCAGCGATGAGGGCATACGGCATCTGCGTCCGGACGTGATCCATGGGATCCACACCACTGGCAATTGAGGAAACAATCGTCGTATCGCTGATCGGTGAGCAATGATCTCCAAACACCGCACCACTAAATACGGCACCGATTAGCACCGGCACCAGAGCAACTACGCTTGGCCAAATTGCACGAAATTGCGGTTGGGTCACTTCCAACAGCACTGTTACAATAACGATCAGTGCCAGGATTCCGCTCAATTTGCCTTTCTTCATCTGGGAAAATCATGGTCGCGCGATGATGCTTCTTCAAGTTTCCATTTCCTTCAGCCACCAGTTGCATCTTCCGGAAAAACCCTTTGTCTGGCCATGATGCGATTTGAACCCGCCAAACCTTCCCTTTATGGAATGACTCCAGAGCAGCTCACCGAATTCCTTTCGGAAGGCGGGTTTCCGGCATTCCGATCAAAGCAAGTTCTCGAATGGATGTACCGCAAACGGGTGGCCGGGTTCGAAGACATGAAGAATCTTCCGAATACCATGCGGGAATGGCTCTCTGACAACAGTTGCCTGAGCCCCAATGAGCTTCTTCTCTCAAAAAAGGCCAGCGACATCACCGAAAAGCTCCTTTTGAAAGGAGAGGACGGTACCCTGATTGAGACCGTGCTCATCCGATACCCACAAAGAGGGGTCGGTTCAGATACCTCCCGGAAAACAATTTGTGTCTCATCACAGGTCGGATGCGCTTATGGGTGCAAGTTTTGTGCTTCCGGACTGGCTGGATTGAAACGTGATTTAACCGCCGCAGAGATTATTTCCCAGTTTCTACACGTATCCCGATTGGAAGCTGCCATAACGGAAACAAATTCCGACCAATCTGTTCCTTTTGATAATATCGTCTTTATGGGAATGGGTGAGCCTCTGGCCAATTACGATAATGTTGTTTCTGCAATTCGTACTTTAAATGCGGAATGGGGCCTGCATTTCGGTGCCCGAAGGATTACTATTTCAACATCCGGACTGGTCCCACAGATTCGCAAGCTTGCCGACGAACCCATTCAATTCCGGCTGGCCCTGAGTCTGCATGGTGCCACTAACGCAGTTCGTGAAAAGATCATGCCGATCAATAAACGCTATCCCTTGGAGGAGCTCATTCCGGCTGTTGCAGATTTCTCCAGGAAAAAAGGCCGTATGTTGACCTTGGAGTTTATTCTCATTGAAGATGTCAATGACTCATACGAACAGGCGCACCGGTTGGCTAAAATTGCCCGGGAACTTCACGCGCATGTCAATCTCATCCCATATAACCGGGTTGAAGGACTGCCCTGGAAAAGACCCAATATTCAACGTCAGCAGGCCTTTTCTAGTATCCTTAAGAATGAACAGATTTCCCATACTGTTCGGAAGGAAAAGGGTCACGACATCGACGCGGCCTGTGGTCAGCTGCGGCTCAGACACGAAAATTAAAAAGCTTTACACGTCAACCCATCATCCCATCCTGATTTGATGATGCATAGAAATCGTCCCATAGGAGAATTATTTGCGCAAGGCCGTCCGATCATCTCGGTGGAATTTTTCCCGCCGAAAGACGAAAAGGGAGGCGAACAAATTATTCAGGCAGCGGAGGAAATCCGTGAACATCTGCACCCGGATTTCGTTTCAATCACCTATGGCGCAGGTGGTACTACCCGTGAACGAACCTTTCGATATGCACGAATTCTCAAAGATGAATACGGATTTGAGGTTATGCCGCACCTGACTTGTGTAGGTTCCAACCGAAGAGAATTAAAGGAAATCATCAACGGTTATCGCAAAGCCGGATTCTGTAACATCATGGCCTTGCGGGGCGACCCACCGGGCGGAGAAAGCACTTTCACACCCCATCCTGATGGTCTTCCATACGCCGTTGATCTGGTGAATTTAATCCGGGACAACTTCTCCGGATTCAGTGTCGGAGTCGCCGGCTATCCGGAAGTTCATCCGGAATCAATATCATCGGAGCTTGATTTACGTTACCTTAAGGAAAAGGTAGATGCAGGTGCCTCCTTCATCACCACCCAGCTATTCTACGACAACAAGAGTTTCCTGAATTTTGTGGATCGCTGCCGTCAGGCGGGAATTCATGTGCCAATCATTCCCGGTCTGATGCCTTTGCGCTCAGCAAAACAGGCTTACCGGTTTTGCCAGAATATTCCCAAGGAATTGGAAGAAGCGCTTTCAGCAGCCGCGGATGATAAGGAAGCCATCAAACAAATTGGGATTGATTGGACTTACCAACAGATCGCAGAGCTGTTCGATCAAGGTATCAAGGGAGTTCATCTCTATATCATGAACCGAAGTGGAGCTGCTTTAGAAGTCATCAAAAGATTAAGAAAATCGGGCCGGGTATAGTGAAATCACTTGCGCGGATGGAATTTCGCATGTGATTCGACCAATCTCTTCCGATCAACTCGTGTGTAGATTTCAGTCGTGCTGATATCAGAATGGCCAAGCATCTCCTGAATTGCCCGTAAATCCGCCCCGTTACTGAGCAAATGAGTAGCGAATGAATGTCTGAGCAAGTGTGGTTTCACGGTCGTCGGGTCCAGTCCGGCTCTCTCTGCATACTTCTTGACCCAGTGCCAGACCGTCTTACGTGACATCGCAGAACCACGGTTGCTAATGAATAAATCGCTTCCTGTCTTGGTTCTCACCAGCTCGGGTCGACCATGGTGCAAATACTTGGATACAGCTTCGACTGCCTTCGCTCCCACTGGAATCAGCCGGTCTTTTCCCCGCTTACCGGCTTGTACGCGTAAAAAGCCTTCATCCAAATCGATGTCCTGCAAAGCCAGATTACAAAGTTCGGATACACGCAAGCCGCTGCTGTACATCAGTTCCAGAAATGCCCTGTCTCTCATCCCCTGCGGAGAAAGACGGCTGGGTGCTTCCAAAAGTGCATCAACTTCATCGGCAGATAATGTGCCCGGAAGTCGGCGACTTAATTTCGGGGCACTGACCAGCTCAGTGAACTCGCTTGTGATCATCCGTTCGGCTACCAGGAATTTCGCACAATGCTTCAGAGCACTTAATTTCCGTGCCAGAGATGACGTGCTGTAATCCTTTCTCATGGATTCCAGCCAACCGGTAATATCGTCCTTTCCGACGGATTCCCAACCCTTCCTGCCGCACTCACTCGCCAGGAATTTAGCGCATTGACACAAGTCACGCTGATAGCCTTCCACGGTGTGACGAGAGTGACCTTTCTCTAACTCAATATAGACGCCGAATGCGTCCAATCCCTCAGCCAGCCCGGGAGGAAGACTGTCGATCATCGCATCGATCGACTCGCTCCAGCGGCTCTTTTTCTTCAGGGACATGCGATCATTAGAGGTAATTCCAAAGGGACAGGCAAGTTATACAAATGAGGGATTGCGAGTTTACCTTGAAAGGGCTGAAATGTTCCTCTTTTTTGGATGATATGAAACTTGATGGCCGGGAAAATGACCGGGAGCTGACTCCCGCAGACTTGAGGGGAATCCTGAAGTACGTTCCTTTGTGGCGTAACCACACTTTCGTCATCGCACTGGATGGCTCAGTCATTGCTGAAGAAACCATCAATAATTTGATGCTGGAACTGGCAGTCCTGCGCAATCTTGGAATCCGCCTATTGATCGTCTACGGAATTGGTGCCCAGGTTAAGCAATTGGCTCATGATCAGCATGTACGTATTTCTGATGCGCATGGATACGGTCCCACGGATTATGCCACACTGGAGCTTTCCATTACAGCTGCTGGTCGGGTCGGTCATATCGTGGAACGGGGATTGACTCACAACGGCCTCAGATGTGCCAAGGTGAATGCCATCCGTGCCACCGACAAGGGCATCATGGGCGGAACGAATCAATTGTTCACTGGTAAGGTGGATAAAATAGATGTCGAATTATTGACCGGTTTGATGGAAAAAGAACTGGTTCCGATAATCAGTCCGATCGCTTTTACCCGGGATGGTTCAGAACGCCGGATCAATTCGGATCAGCTTGCCTCGGAACTGGCGATTAGTCTGAAGGCATCTAAATTAATTTATATGCTCCCTTATCCGGGACTGACTTACAATGGCCAGTTAAGGTTAAATGCTGATGTTATTGAGGTGAAGAAGTTGCTCGATAACAATCCCCGATCAATAGACGAACAGGTCCGTTCCAAGGCGAGTTACGCCGTGAAGACGATCGAAAGAGGAACTCCCCGGGCGCATATCATCGATTGTAGAATCCATGATGGCCTGCTGACAGAGGTGTTCTCAAAGGTTGGTATCGGCTCAATGATCCACTCCAATCCTTACTCACAGATTCGGAAAGCCAAGCGCAAGGATGTTGGTGCCATCTTCAGCCTGACAAAATCCGCAGTTAGGGAACAATCCTTACGGGCACGCTCAAGGCAAAGTATCGAGTCGGATATCAAAGACTATTTTGTCTACGAAATTGACGAGAGTGTCATCGGTTGCTTCCGGATCACTTCATTCCCACGCTCCCGGGTAGTGGAACTGGGATCGGTTTATGTCCATCCTGCATACCAGGGTCGCAGAATCGGCAAAGCCATGGTGGCTTACGCTGTTGAGGAATCAACCCGACTGAAGCGCAGCCGAATCGTCGCACTGACTACACAATCCTCG
The DNA here is from genome assembly GCA_030595525.1 of Puniceicoccales bacterium. Taxonomy (GTDB): domain Bacteria; phylum Verrucomicrobiota; class Verrucomicrobiia; order Opitutales; family Oceanipulchritudinaceae; genus Oceanipulchritudo. Next base: position 2,810 of record JAUVDD010000075.1, on the reverse strand, counting down.
GCTTTTTTCCGGGATACCTGTGGTTTCAAACTCGGGCAACAGTCCATTCTACCGAAGCAACTCCGGGAAAATGTGACCCGATCTGGTCGCAATTCCCAGATTTTCTGTCAGGAATTATAAAAGGTACCGGTTGGCTATAAGCCGGATTCTGTATCTCCCGACGAGTCGGGGGATGACTCCCATTTATCTATCCCGCTTGCGCGGAATTCCTCGAAAGCCGAGGATGCGACTTACCCGGGATCATAAGACGGGCCGCCCTGATCCCCTATTTAGTCTTGCACCAAACTGGGTTTACCATGCCCCTTCAGTTGCCCTCCGGGCGGTGAGCTCTTACCTCACCTTTTCACCCTTACCCCGACAAGTCGTGGCGGTATGTTTTCTGTTGCACTAGCCGTCATGCAGATCTCGCGATCCACATGCCCTCATTTTCATAAGGAGTCCTGCCCTGTGGTGTCCGGACTTTCCTCTATCCTGCGAACAGAACAGCGGGAGCCCGCCAACCGGTATTGTTCATGAATGCAAGGAATGCGGCTTCTGGCAATCCCAATTAAACACACACTTAACGGTCGTAATAGAGGATACGGCCACAACTGTCACAGCGAGTCAACTCCCGGCCCCTTCGGACGTCTGTCTCCACCTCACCCGATACTTTCAAATGGCAGCCCTGGCATTTATTTTCTACAAGGGGGACAACCACCGGGGGTCGCTTAACCTGGCTCTTCACATACTGATATTGCTGCAATACACCGGCATCCAGTTCCTGTCCGCATTCCACAACCGCACCCTTGGCGGCTTCCAATTCAGATTGGCTGGCGGCGTAGTTTTTTTTCAAAAGTTCAATATGTGCCTCCAATGTGTGTTTCTGACTGGTTATACTATCCCTGTCCCTGTTCAGAATCACACTTCGCTGGTCGATTTCTTCGAGAAGCAGCAGTTCCTCATCTTCCATTTCAGAAATTTTCGCCTGAAGGTTCTTAATTTCATTCTCCAGCGCTGTATACTCCTCATTCTTCTTCACCTGCATCTGCTGGGTCTTGTACTTTATGATAGTGGCTTCGGTTTGTTCCACCTCTCCCTCGATATCCAGGCGCTTCACTTCGAGGTGCTTCATGGCATTCTCTTTTTCCTTCAATGCCTCTGCTATTTCACGGATATTCGCCTCCTCAGCAGCAATCTGATCGGGGATCCGAGCCAATTGTTGTTTAATTCCATCACATGAGGAATCCCGATCCTGCAGTATTAAGAGCTTTTGCAACCATTCGGCAACCATGCCGCATTGGATGGATGGAAAGTATAATTGGCAAATTTAAAGATTCCTTAATTGAAGGGTTTTTTGCCATTGCAGGATTAATTCGATTCCGTGCATCATCGCATCATGATCGGGCTTAATGATGCCTACGCAAACTCCCCTGAAACAGACTCCCCCAAACCTGATTTGGTCGGGCTTGCTGGATCCGTATTTTCACCGGGCGGATTGTTGATAGAAAACCTCGGATTGGATCATCGCCCGGAACAAGCGGCAATGGCCCAACAGACTCTCGATGCATGGTTGCTTGATGATGCCCTCTTTTTCGAAGCAGGTACTGGGGTCGGGAAAAGTATCGCTTACCTCATTCCAGGAATAATGAGGTCAATTTCCGAAAAGCGACCGCTCATTGTCTCTACTCATACGATTGCGCTTCAAGAGCAGATTGAGAAGAAGGATCTGGACCTCTGCAGGAAGCTGTTCAACTCACAGGAGGAACTACGACAATTTGCCAAATTCAGCCATGCCATCCTATTGGGCCGGGCGAATTACCTCTGTGGTGCCCGGATGAAGCACGCCCTTAAATCCAAAACGGAATTATTCCCCAGCAACGAACAAATCGAACTTGCCCGTCTGGCAGAGTGGGCGAAAACCACTGAAACGGGTCTGATTCAGGAATTGGATCCCTTGCCGATGCCAGCAGTTTGGGAATGGGTTCATGCAGATGGGCATTCCTGCAATAACCGTAATTGCTCACCCAAAACCTGCTTTTTTCGCAAGGCTCGGGAATCTGTCCGTGTAGCAAATGTCGTAATTGTTAATCACAGTTTGCTTTTCGCATTGCTGGCATCCGGGCACTTTCCAAAAGGGAATGTTCCGGGCATTCTTTTTCCAAGGGATTTCATGGTCCTGGATGAGGCACACACACTTCCCGCCATCGCGACTGAATATTTCGGTCTGCAATTAAGTGCCTTGGGACTGCGACGTCAGTTGTTGAAGCTTTACCAACCGAGGAAGTCAAAAGGCCGGGGATTGCTGGCACGCAATGGTAACCCGGGGCTGCGAAATCAGGTCATGGCACTTACAGAAGGTGCCGATCACTATTTTAAAGCCATTCATGAAGCTTTTCTTTCCTCAAGGAAAGTCATGCGGTTACAAACACCTGAATGGCATCCGAATGATCTCGATGTACCTCTCAGGGATTTAATTCATGGACTGAATAAGTTGGAAAACCGGCTGGAAGAAAGTTCCGAGAGGGACGAGTTGGAAGGTTGTCGTCGGCTTCTTCAATCCTTTCGGGAAGGCATCAACGAAATCCTCCAGCTCAGCGATCCGGAATCAGTTTACTGGCTGGAGGCGGGAGGCCGACAGGCCGACCGGGTCTATCTGCGCTCAGCCCCTCTTGATGTTGCAGATATCTTGCGAGCCAGACTGTTTGAAAGGGAAACGGGGCTTTTGCTGACCAGCGCTACCCTCGCCGAAGGTCCGAATATGGATTCCTTCAAGGAGAAAATCGGCGCAATTGGGGTTCAATCAGAACAGGTTGCTTCACCATTTGATTATC
>JAUVDD010000206.1 GCA_030595525.1 Puniceicoccales bacterium | reverse complement strand
ACTCTCGAATTCTACTTTCTGGCAGGATTCATTTATTTCGTGATAAATTTCTCCATTGAACGACTGGGACGTTATGTTGAAAGAAAAGTTGCATATTGTTAGTTAGGAGAAAGGAATAAGAAATATGGCTCACCCATTAATGATCATTGAAAACCTGCATAAAAATTTTGACGATATGGAGGTTCTTCGGGGTATTGAATTGACGGTTAATACTTCCGACGTGGTTTCCATTATCGGTTCAAGTGGGTCAGGGAAAACGACTTTACTTCGATGCGTTAATCTGTTGGAAGAATTCCATGAAGGGCGAATTCATATCGATGGCGAAGAAATCGGATATATGGAAAAAAACGGTAAGCGTCACAGACTGTCTAATTCGCTTCTTGCCCGCAATCGTGCACTTACCGGTATGGTATTTCAAACGTTTAACTTATTTCCACACTTGACGGCTCTGAAAAATGTTACGTTGGGGCTGTTAAAAGTCCACAAAACAAAACAGGATGAGGCGGTTGAGATTGCTCAAACCTGGCTCGATCGTGTTGGCCTGCTGAACTGGCAAGATCATTATCCCGGTCAGCTTTCCGGAGGTCAGCAGCAACGAGTCGCCATTGCTCGTGCGATTGCTATGAACCCGAAGCTGATGCTCTTTGACGAGGTGACATCGGCTCTGGATCCAGAACTTGTTAATGAAGTTCTAAATGTCATTAAAGATCTTGCCGGTGATGGAATGACAATGCTTCTCGTCACACATGAAATGCATTTTGCCTATGACGTTTCAACAAGGGTCATATTCATGAACGAGGGAAAAATTGCCGAACAGGGGCCCCCTGCTGAACTGTTTAACAATCCAAAATCCCCCCGGCTTGCTGAATTCATTCAAAATAGTACATTCTGAATCCCGTGAAACCAACTAGATGGAGGCTATAAAGTAAAATTATGACGATTAAACGTTATGGTACGGTGCAGACAGGAGCCGGTGGCTCCAACCTTCCTTTTGCCAGAGCAGTCGAGGCTGATGGCTGGCTCTATGTTTCTGGCCAGGTGGCGATGGTCAACGGTTTGACCATTGATGGGGGTATTGTGCCACAATCTCACCAGGCAATTCAAAATCTTCTAACGATCCTGACCGATGCTGATTATGGCCCGAAAGATGTGGTTCGCATAGGCGTATGGCTGGACGATGCACGTGATTTTGGGGCATTTAACGCTGTTTATGCAGAATATTTTGGGGACCACCCGCCGGCACGAGCCTGCGTGCAATCCTCAATGATGATCGACTGCAAGGTCGAGATCGATTGTATCGCATACAAAAACCAGGACGATTGAGTTCCCGCGACGAGTGGTGTGCTGAATCCTGAGAACTCGATCGAAGTTTATGCTATTCAGCCTTCGCGGGAATGATGGCTGATTAAACATCATTCTTTGGTTGACTCGACACGAATCTGCTAAAAGTGTGAAGTCTAGCATGTCTTGTAGAAGGCCAAAGAAAAATTTAATGCTATTGCTGGAAGCAAAAAATCGAAGTGGAAATATAGGAGTATTCCCCCATGCAATCACCAGAGAAACAGCTCCAGAAATTAGGCCTTTCATTACCGAATTTACCATCCCCCATCGGGAATTTTGCTCCATTTGTTTTGCATAAAGACCTCTTATTTCTTTCCGGGCAAGGCCCCATACTCGAGAGCGGTTCTCTTGCAACAGGCAAGGTTGGGGCAGACGTCTCTACCGAACAGGCATATGAGCATGCAAGGTTGACCGGGATGGTATTACTTTCAAGCATGCGTGAAGCCCTTGGATCTCTGGATCGAATTGATCAGATCGTCAAAATTCTTGGAATGGTTAACGCCGCTCCTGATTTTTTAGAGCACCCAAAGGTGATTAACGGCTGTTCTGATCTGTTTGTTGAAATTTTTGGAAATCGCGGACGCCATGCGCGATCCGCGGTTGGAATGGGCACGTTGCCTGGAGGAATAACTGTGGAAATTGAAGCCATTGTGGCTGTGCGAGGATAAGAACAACGGTATGAAAGAACACGGAATTTTCGAACGATATGGATTGACTCGTGTCATTAACGTGTCGGGGACGATGACAGGCCTGGGCGCTTCACGTGTAGTTCCTGAGGCAATCAAGGCCGGGGCCGAAATACAATCCCATTTTGTGAGGATTGATGACCTCCAGGCGAAGGCATCGGAGGTCATCGCCAGTATGACCGGAGCCGAAGCTGGATTTGTAGCAGCATGCAGCGCAGCAGGAATGAGTCAGTGTATCTCTGGATCTATGACAGGTTCAAATCTTAACAGGATTGAATCGCTTCCTAATACCGATGGATTGCCTGACGAAGTCGTTATTCAGGCTGGTCATTTAATCAATTATGGAGCACCGGTCAGCCAGGCAATCAGTTTGACCGGAGCCCGTATTATTCCCCTTGGCACAGCAGCACTTGTAAATTTTTATAATCTCGAAGATTGCATTGGTGAGAAAACTGCTGCTGCTCTATATGTAGTGTCACATCATGTAGTGCAGGAGGGACAGATTGAACTGGAGGAATTTATTTCGATCTGCAGGGATCGTGATGTGCCGGTGATTGTCGACATGGCTAGTGAATACGACCTGCGAAGTCCAATAGAAATGGGTGCCGACGTTGTTATCTACAGCAGTCATAAGTTCCTTGGAGGGCCTACGGGTGGGATTGTCGCTGGTCGCAAGAAATTAATCCGTGCGGCCTATCTTCAGAACAGGGGCATCTGCCGGCATATGAAGATAGGCAAGGAAGGTATCGCCGGAACGATTGCGGCTCTGGAAGCGTGGGAAAATCGAGACCACAAGTCGGCGTATGATCGTGAACAGGGCTACGTGAACTATTGGCGGAAAGTTCTTGGTGATGTGGATGGTCTCCTTCCAGATATTCACCACGATTGGACAGGTAATCCGATCACCCGACTCAAGGTTTCAGTGATCCCTGATGATGCGGGGCTGTTTGCTTGGGAGCTTGCCGATCGGCTGAGCGCTGGGGAACCTTCAATTCAGGTTCGAGATGATCTGATTGAGCATGGTTATTTCTTCCTTGATCCGTGTAACTTGCTTCCCGGTGAAGAGATCGTGGCAGGCCAGAGGATAGCTGAGGAAGTGGCTCTGGCTCGTAGGAGAGGTGATGGAAGGCGATATTCTTTTTCAGAGCGCAGACGTCGAAGTGTTGAGGCACTACTCAAATGGCCTGATCTATTATAGGTCTGTAAAGGATTGCTTAAATTCAAAGGCGGATCTGTTTAGGATCTGCTTATAATTCACAATCTATTAATTTACGGAGGTAGAAATGAAAAAAATTGGCAGTGTTTTCAAAATTATGCTCAGCGTCATTATTGGATTGAGTATCGCATCATCTGTTTGGGCTGGCGGTACTCTGCGGTATGCAACGATTGGAGAGCCTCCCACCCTGGATGGTCAGGTAACGACATCGGATCTTGCAACTACAATTGCACAACATGTTTTTGAAGGGCTTTATACTTTTGATTCCAGTTATTCACCGGTGCCATTATTGGCGGCAGGAGAGACTCTCTCAAATGGTGGAAAAACAATTGTAATCTCAATTCGAACCGGAGTTACATTCCATAATGGCAAATCACTCACCGCCATAGATGTTGTTGCTTCAATGAATAGATGGGGTGAACACGGATCTCGTGGCAAGCTCCTTTTCAAGAATGTCGATTCTGTAGTGGCATCAGGCAGTCATGAAGTGACATTACAGTTGAATGCTCCTTTTGGTCCATGGAAAAATATATTGGCACTTCTCAATGGAGGATTGTCTATTCATCCGGAAGAGATAATGTCTAAAGCAGGAAAAAAACCTTTAGAAGTCAGTGACTATATTGGAACTGGACCTTATAAATTTGTATCATGGATGCCAAACAGATACATTGAGCTGGTCCGTTTTGATGGATATTCATCAAGGAGTGAAGCTGCTGATG
>JAUVDD010000354.1 GCA_030595525.1 Puniceicoccales bacterium | reverse complement strand
CATCAGTCCGGGCTCTGTCTCTCCGACCACATCAAATTCCTTCACCCCCGTACTGTTCCAGTCCCTGCCGTGGTAAATCTTCCCAACCGTATAGGTCTTGTACCCGGCACCGGAAAGAAGCTGTGGCAAAGTCACAAGATCTTTCAGTTCATCCACCGTCCGAAACCAGGGAGCCAAGCCATACACCCCGGTCGTAGACGGACGCAGCCCGGTCATCACACTCGTGCGGGATGGATTACAAATCGGTGCCTGGCAATGAGCGTTGGTGAACAAGGTTCCGCGCTGTGCCAAAGCATCGATATTAGGAGTCTTCACCTGCGGATGGCTATCCAGGCAGCCAACCCAGTCGTTCAGATCGTCGATAGCAATGAACAGCACATTGGGAGATGTACCCAGGCCGATTGCGGCATTCGCTAGTAACGCAGTTAGCGCGAACAGATATGTTTTTGCGTGATTCATAGTTAACTTTAAATTAAGTGTATTACATTAAAAGGACAGGTAGTTAATTTAAAAATTTCAAAGGGAGAGGTAGTTATTTTTCTATACGATAGGCTTGTAGTAGTCGCGCCAGCCCGGGCGTGCTTCCGGACCATCAAGGATTGCCTGGGCATGAGTATTGCCGAGGATACGTTTGGTTTTACGGTCAAAGTCAAAGCTCTCGTTCAAGTACTGGCAAGCGACTCCAAGATGCAGCAATTGAGTCAGTTCGCCCGAAACGCTGAATGGTGAAGTGGTTGTCCCATTCCCCAGACATGCCTGTACGAAATTCTCCTGGTGCGACTGGATTACCTTCGGTTGTTTCACATACTGCGCATACTCCCTCATAGTGACCCTGGGAAGGAGGCTCGAAGCTGATCCGTGACTTCCGCGATAAATAACAAACTTACCATCCTTTCGATGCAACAGGGTGGAACCTGTGTCATCCAGGTTGGGATGATTACTGGATCCATCTTCTTTCTTGTCCCAGTACTGCTCATCCACTTCAGGCTTTACGCCATAACCATCGGCCCAGATGAGGTCGACTGGGGGCAGGGATTTCCCTCGTTTAGGAAAATGCATGGAGAGTTTGGACAGTCTCGGGAAAATGATCTGGTTATGGTCCAGCATATCAATTTTCTCAACACGCGAGGGCAATCCCAGTTCCAGGTAATCATGTGCAAAATCGAGGATGTGAGCTCCCCAGTCACCGAAGATGCCACATCCGTATAGGAAGAACGCGCGCCATGTCTGTGGATGGTACAAGCTGTTGTATGGTTTCATCTCCGCCGGGCCACACCATAAGTCCCAATTAAGGGCGGCAGGGATTTCCTCAGCGCCTGGATACTTTTCTATCCGCTGTTCTTTCTCATAGAACCATATCCCGGGATGTTTAAAGGGTTTAAAGAAAGCCTCAATCTTGTTGATATCCTTAGCTACCCCACCCTTGACGAGCTGCTGGAACTGGCTTGCACCACCAGATGTGTGTCCCTGATTGCCCATCTGGGTAACAACCTTGTATTTCTTTTCAGCCTGCATCAGCAGCTCCGACTCGCGAAAGGTGTGGGTCAGCGGCTTTTCCACATAAACTTGCTTCCCCCGACGCATGGCTTCAAGCGCTATAACAAAGTGAGTGTGGTCTGGTGTGGCGACACTCACCGCGTCAATGTCGTCACCCATGGTATCGAGCATTACACGGAAATCAGCAAAGCGGCGCACATCAGGGAATGCAGCCAGAGTCTTTTCCCCACGGGGAGAATTATTGTAGTGCACATCGGCAAATGCCACCGGCATGGCATTCCCTTTCGCACACAAACCCGTAATCACAGCATTACCACGATTTCCAACGCCCACGCAGCCCAGATTGAGACGCTGACTCGGCGGTACGTTTCCCGCTTTGTCCTTTTTACCCAATGCCAGATAGGAGGGCAAAACTGTGAAACTAAATGCTGTTGCTGCCGATTTCCCAAGAAAATGACGACGTGAAATGGGTGATTCGTTTTTCATTAGATTTTACATCCAAGTACGAAAACTAGGAAGAAAACCAGGGACAGGCAATTGAATTGTACTGTCACTACACCGAATTGAGGTTCCAGCTTTAGCCGGAAGTGTTTGCGAAGAGAAATGAGGCAGTGATCGGTTTGCCAGCTAAGACTTCTTCTGAGGAATGAGTGAATGATAATATTGATTCACCTGTTGAGCTGTCAAAGGAAGCGCCAGGACCTGTGAGGGGACGATCGATGGATACATTGATAGTCGTATTATAAACAGAATGATGAGGATCTGTAACAGAAATGATGAATCCATCCATTGTTTCCCTCAGCATGACAAGAGCGGGACGATCGACGGACAAATGGAGAGGGCTATTTGCCCCGGCATCCAACTTAATGCTACCTTCCTGGTAGAAAGCGACTTGGGTTGTCCTCAGGGGCGGATTGATTACGGCCATGCACTGTTGGTCATTGTGCAGGACAATAACCGAAGGCGAATCCCCAAGAGCATCGACGAATTGCTCGACAGCTTTGATCGATGCAGTGGGAAGTATGAAATACCGATACGAATCGCTTTTCGGATGGGTACCGTGATCGATCGCCAATTGGAAAATCTTCTTCTTTTTATCTGTGGTCATTGCCTTCAAATCAACCTCAACCGGACCGTTTACCGGCACAATCACATAACCAACCTGATCGTGATGAAACCAGACTGGAGATTCGATATTTCTCAATTGTAAGCTCTGATCCTCTCTATTCAAAAAGAGGGTTTTCTGGTTTCCATCCATACCGTACACGATGTCGCTTTTCCAGGATTTCTGATCCAGGGTCGTTAGAATTGGTTGTTTATCACCGGGTCGCACACGTCTTATGCTATTACCCAGCGCCAGAATCTCATCCTCGAAGAAGAAGTAACCCTTGTTCGCATTGACGGTTGAGTAGTTCACATTTTCATCT
>JAUVDD010000196.1 GCA_030595525.1 Puniceicoccales bacterium | reverse complement strand
GGCTCCCGATCAGAAAACTCAAATGGAATCCAATTTACGGTCCATCAGGATGGAAACATGATAGCCAGGGGACGAATTGCTGCCTATCCAAAAACTGGATTACTTGACTATACAGTTTTCCCCATCGATTAGAAAATAACTCGTAGCCTTGCAATTTCATTACAAATATGCATAGTTACAATTATCATGAATCACCATTCAAGTACAGGAACAATTGGAAGAGCAACCAGGAGAATCGGTGACAAGGTATGGGAAATACTTCAAACCGATCTGACGGAAACCAATTATGGGCACCGGATTCTTGATCAAATTTTCCGGGAAGGTAAATTCGCTTCCAAGAAACCGCGCAGGTCAAAAAAACAAAAAAAAGCAGATTGATTTTTCATAATTCGACATCTGGCCATTGATTACTTTTGACAGCGATCGTCTCGGGACGGTCGCTTTTCTTTTGTCCGGGAAGAAACTTCTTATTGACCCCGCCCAAGCAACCACTAACCACTCCTGTCATGCAAGCAGGCATCGTAGGATTACCCAATGTGGGGAAAAGCACACTTTTTAACGCCGTCACCCGAACACGGAAGGCTGAGGCAGCGAATTATCCATTTTGTACGATTGAACCGAATATCGGGATCGTGCAGGTCCCGGATAGTCGTCTCGCTCCACTGGCTGAGATTGCCAAAACCGGGGTTATTATTCCGGCAGCTATTGAATTCGTGGACATAGCAGGCCTGGTTGAAGGAGCCTCCCAAGGTGAAGGCCTGGGGAATAAGTTCCTTTCTACTATTCGCCAAGTTGACGCGATTATCCAGGTCGTGCGGTGCTTCGAGGATGAAGACATCATCCACAATATGGGCAGCGTGGATCCCATCCGTGATATCGAAATCATCACCACAGAGCTGATCCTCGCAGACCTGCAATCGGTGGATAACCAAATTGAGAAACAATCGAGGAAAGCAAAGGGACAGGACAAGGAAGCTATCGCCAGCCTGGCTGTGCTGGAAAAAGTCCGTGAGCATTTGAACGATGGTAAGCCTGCCAACGTGATGGATCTATCTGAGGAGGATATGCCTCGATTGAAGCAGTTTTTCCTGCTGACCACCAAGCCGGTGATCTTTGCATGTAATGTCAGGGAAGAGGACTTGGCAGACACTGAAAGCAATCCGTTTGTCAAAGCCGTGGATGACTACGTCAAGGCACACCATGACTCTGCATCCTGTGTCATTTGCTCTAAACTTGAAGAGGAGCTCAGTGAGATGGACCCAGCGGAATCCGATGAGTTCATGAGGGAATTGGGTGTGACCGATTCGGGTGTCAGCCAGTTAATCCGCGCCACTTACGATTTACTGGGATTAGCCAGCTACTTTACAGCCGGCGAAAAGGAGGTACGCGCATGGACCTTCCAAAAGGGCATGAAGGCCCCGGAATGTGCCGGCGTAATTCACACCGATTTCCAGGATGGCTTCATCAAAGCGGAAGTTGTTGCCTACGATGAATTGATTGCCAATGGATCAAAACCTGCCGCCAGGGATGCCGGAAAGCTCCGCTTGGAAGGCAAGGAATACGTCTTCAAGGACGGCGACGTGGTTGAATTCCGTTTCAATAAGACAAGCTAGTCAGGCGCTGATAAACGGCATCCGTAAATTCCATATATCGGAGCCCTTCACCGAAACTGCTTAATTCGACCGGCGTTCCATTGCGAATGCTGTCTATGAAATCCGCCTCGACCTGCCAGCCCCGGCGTTGCTCCAATGGCACCACAATCGGTTGCTCTGAGCCATCGTCTCCGCTCAGGAATAATTCCGCATTCTGAACATCGATTCTTAATGTGCCCTGTGTTCCAACAATTTTTATGAGATTTCTGCCAAGTCCCGTCTCAATACCTGAGAAGTGGTAATTCAAGACGGCCCCACGTTCCAAACGACCGATGATATGGACGTAATCGGGGATTATGACGGATTGCACCAATCCGCTTTCCCAATGAACCCTCTCCTTCTGGACAATCCCGCTGGTGACATGCTCAACTGAACATGCATCCGGGAACCAGCGCTGGATCACTTCATGGTAAATGCCCATGGTCAGCATATTAATTCCGCTGTAATGGGGATCCTGTCTCCAAGTCATCAATCCATCAGGATCGACATAGGCACCATGGGAGTGATCAATAAAAACTTCGACAACCTCCCCCAGCGTACCCGTTTCAATCAACCCCTCGACCGTGCTATCAAGGTCCAGCGTGAACGGCGATGGCACTATTTGGGCAACCAGATCCGGATGTGCCAAAGATGCAGCATGCATGGCACGAGCTTCTCCGAGTGAACTGGCCATCCGGGCCTCCGTAAGGACGTGTTTCCCTTCTTTCAGGGCAGCTATCGAGATTTCCGCATGCATGTATGGCCAGGTTCCTATGCAGACCGCATCAATCTCAGGATCTTCAACAACAGTTTTCCAATCCGGAGCAATCCTGGTTATCCCAAACTCTTCTGCCACTGCCCGTGAACTCGCCTCGCTCCTGTTGGCTACCATCGAGAGGTCCACCCCGTCAATCTCTGCCAATCCGGGCAAATGCCGCAAACGTGTGTTCGCTCCCGCACCAATGAATCCAACTCTTATTGAACTGCTCATCCGGCTATCATCGGTTAAGTTTCTCCGGATTTCAAGTTTCCGTTGCGCGCATGATTGAATTGACAACCCATGCAGCCTGATCACCTTAGGCAACTTCTATGATTGATGACCTTCAATCCATCTTTGTTACAGAACAGGAAATTCGCGAGCGCGTGGAAGTGCTGGGGAAGGAAATCTCCGAAGCCTATGCAGATATAGACGAGCTGACGGTGATTGCCGTCATCAATGGTGCCGTTCTGTTCACAGCCGACCTGATACGTCACATAGATATCCCTATCCGCCTCGATTGTATGCGGGTATCCAGCTACCGGAACGATATGAGCCCGGTACAGGAGCCAGAGATTATCGATATGCTGCGTTTGGATCTGGAAGGATCCCATATTCTGGTCATCGATGATATCCTCGATACCGGTCATACCTGTATGCGGGTAATCAACGAAATCAAAAAGTTGAATCCGGCATCCGTGAAATTTGGTGTATTATTGGAAAAGGAAGGCCGGCGTGAGGTCGAGGTAGGTGCTGATTTTGTCGGCTTTTCGATACCCGACGAATTCGTGGTCGGATACGGTTTGGATTTCGCTGAGCAATATCGTCAATTACCCTGTATAGGCGTGCTCAAGCCGGAACTCCAAAACCCACCCACGTATATTTAGGTTTCAGATTTGACTTAAATCACCCGACTTCCTGAAAGTCCATTACGGGTAAATTTGTCCTCTCTCGAGCATGCTCGATTGTCATGGCGACAATCCCGCCCGAGGCATCGGTGTCCAGATAAACATCCTCAGAGATTTCCCGAGTTTCACTCACTTCTTCGGCGGAAAATTCCAATAATGCTGTGTCGGTGTCTTTGAAATATCTGATCTTCATGAACGAATCTCCGGTTTGAATCTCCTATCGAAAAAAGCATTGTGCAGAGTTATTCCGTCTTCAAGGAAAATTGCCCTTAGAAATTTCTGTTCTTCCTCGATCCAAGTCCAGCGACGGATACGTCGATCTGGCTGAATCATTTCCCATCGCCGGTCGAACATGGCCTGATACAACCATTCCTCCCTGATGAGCTCCCTGTCCGGTCTCTTGCGTGTGTAATCAAAATACTCGGTTGTCTTCACGAAGTCTCATATCAAGCTGTATTGCTCGATCAACAACCCGGGATAACAGTCAGATACTGGTAGGAAACCTTCTATTTTCCAATAATCAAACCAGTCGGCCGTCTTCCAGATGAAGCTGGGTGCCCGTTCGGCTGGCAAATCCGGCGTGGTGGGTGACTAACAGCAAGGCGGCCTGATGCTTCTCCACCACCGACAGCAACTGATCCAGTACCCGCTGCGCGGTTTTCTCATCCAGATTCCCAGTTGGTTCGTCAGCCAGAAGCACCTGCGGCTTGTTAATCAGGGCACGCGCAATGGCTGTCCGCTGCCGCTCCCCGCCAGACAATTGATCAGGACGACTTTGTAATCGTTCATCCAATCCCAACTCTTCGAGAAGATGCTCCGCC